>CAZTAE010000076.1:2143-3697 GCA_964611535.1 uncultured Woeseiaceae bacterium | reverse complement strand
CTAATAGAAATCTCATCGCGATCGTAATCATAGCGCCGTGCACCTGCCGTCAATGTAAGCTTTTCGAAAAAGGTGTATGAGGCTTCACCAAAGAACGCGGTCTGTTCAACGAACCAACGCTCGTCAGTAATGAAAATGTCAAGGGGATCGTCTCCAAGTCCGGCGGCAGGGAACAGATCGAGGTCGCCAACCCACGGGGAGAATCTTGCCGACGTTCTTTGCAAGTCCTCGTAGTAAAAGCCTGCCAGGTACTGAAAAGGACCCTCAAACTGCGAATTAATGCGAACTTCCAGGACGTCACCTTCCTTGGCTTCGTCGTAGTCAACTGCAATGGGCCATGGCAGGGTTCGACCGATATCCTCCGTGAAGTCGCTGTCGCCTTCCAAATGCGATCCGCTGGCTGTCAACGAGGCCCATCCGAGATCCCAAACCCCTACAAGGCTGAAGAGCTCCGTGTGATCGCTTTTTCCTTCAAGCCCCACGCTGGGTGAGATAGGAACCGCGGTAATCACGGGCGCCGATCTGTGGCCCCCAAGCGTCGGGTTTACCTCGGTCCAGCCATCCTGATCGATCCGTTGATTTACGTAAGATACGGTCAGATCGAACTGTTCGATGGGCGTCCACAGTACGGCTGCTCTTATGCCAGTGGTGTTGTTGGCACCATCTTCATCGTTTGCCTGAAATGTACCGCCGAAAATCTGGTGCTGTGCTGCCCTTCGCGGATCTTCTGCACCAACATTGCGTATGTAACCGCTGTTGTCGATTTCATAGCCAACTAACCGGACCGCGAGCTTCTCCCTGACCAGGGGAAAGTTTATTGCGCCTTCAACCTTGAAGTTCTCGCTGCCCTTTGCAGTGTAGGAGAGCCCTGAGCCCACCCACGCCTCGAATTCTTGTGTATTCGGAGCCTTGGGGATGTTACGGACCAAGCCACTCATAGAACCTGAGCCGAACAGCGTTCCCTGAGGGCCACGGACTACTTCAATTCGCTCCATGTCCACGAGATTTATGTCTACCGCAAAGCCGGTAGCGTAGCCTGTGAGCGGCACCTCACCGAAATACACGCCGACCGTTGCCTCCTCGGTGCGGCCTACGCCGATGCCGCGCATGGTAATTTTGTTGTGGCCGGCTCCCTGGTCTTCCATGTTGACGCCCGGAACCGTGCTCAGATAATCCTGCATAACCACGATGCTGCGCCGATCAATTTCTTCGGATGTGAGCGCGGTTATGCTAGTCGGGTTGTCCTGGATGCTCACTTCGCGCTTGCTTGCGGTGACTATCACCTCCTCGATCGTTTGGCTCTGCGCTATTGCGTGGGGCCCGCACATGAACGAGCCCAGAAGCAAAATGGGCCGGGCACTAATTGACATGGCAACCTCCTGCAAGGGGATGAGGGGGTAATGCTGGGATTGGAAAGCCAACACCTTCTGAGGAGAAGTTCTCTCCTGTTTGGTGTTATTATCTGCTGCGCTGGTGAGCTAGCGCCGAAAGTAGCAAGTCGGTAAGTTCGCGGCTTGTCTTTTTCGGCCATTCGTTATGCAGCTCAAGAACCTC
>CAZTAE010000076.1:0-2043 GCA_964611535.1 uncultured Woeseiaceae bacterium | reverse complement strand
GAGAGCGCGGACAGATTTTCTCCGCCTCGCCGGCAAACTCGCCGAGGAAGAACACTAAAAACTCTTCCCAGGGAAGCGGACGGCACCATTCCGGAAGCAGCCGCACCTTGGCATCAGGGTAGCCCGTGCCCCGACAGTCAGTCCCGGCATCGTCGATGTTCTGCCGTCGATCGCGACACACCTCGAGCTCGATATGCCAGGTTCGATTCGTCCCCAGCTGGACGGACGCTCGTCCATCGAGGCAAGGTAGCTTTGCTCTGGCCCGCCCAATGTACTCCAGCGCACAGACGGTCGAGAGGTTGTCAGCCATGCTGGCCGATCGAGATTGTCCAGGCACCTGTCTCGCGCCTCCTGCGCTGTTGTCGTGCCGTGAGAGCATCGAGTGTCGGATCCAAAGCCTCTACAAGTTACCAATCGTCTGATCGACGGACTGTCACGCAATGACCGAAAAAGGCTCCTGCAGCACAGCTCGATGGTCGAGCTTACTTTCGGTCAAATTCTCTGCGAACCGCGGCAAGCCACTCAGTACGCGTTATTTCCCTTGACCGGATTCATATCGCTGGTGACGGCTTTGGCCGGCCATCCACCACTGGAAATGGGCTTGATTGGCAATGAAGGAATGCTCGGCTCGACTCTGGTGCTGGGGGTCGACAAGTCCCCGCTGCGAGCAGTGGTACAGGGCAAAGGCACGGCCCTGCAGATCGCCGTACCGCAGTTACGGCGCCAATTGCGTCTCAGTCCGTCGTTGCTGAAGGCGCTGCACCGTTACCAGTACGTCTTGATGGAACAACTGGCGAAATCGGCTGCCTGCACTCACTTCCATACCGTCGAGGCGCGCCTGGCGCGCTGGTTGCTCATGACGCATGACCGCGCGCATGCCGATCATTTCCACCTCACACACGCGTATCTTGCCGGTATGCTCGGGGTGCGCCGAAGCGGCATCACCGTTGCCGCCGGTCGGTTGCAGCGGAGAATGCTGATTCGATATACACGTGGCGAGATCAGCATCCTCGATCGTGAAGGGCTCGAAACCGTATGTTGTGAGTGTTACGACGCTGCCAACGGCGACTACGCACGGTTACTGGCCTAGCCCGCATCCCTCACCGATTGCTCGGGCTCTCGCTTGTCCTTCGCCCGATCTTGCCCGCGAATCGGTGACGGATGCGGGCTAGAACTCACACGCGCTGTATTTGTGACGATCGGCGCAAATTCGCAACCCTGGGGTGAGTTTACTTTACCCGTTCGGCGCGCTGCCTGAACGGGCTTGCTCTCACTTTCGAGCTCTGTGTGCGCTAGCGTACCGATAACGTATACTGGACCAGGCTGGAATAAACCAGCCGAACCTCATTTGCGCCAACGCCGCTATCCTCACTTCATGCAGAAAGCCCCCCCCAGATCAAGCCTCAGCAATCCGAGACAGAATCACTTGCTGGCAGCGCTTCCTTCGGCCGATTACGAGCGACTGTTGCCGGACCTGGAACTGATAACGCTGCCTCTCGGCAAGGTCCTGTACGAATCCGGCGAAGCATTGGCGTACGTTTACTTCCCCACCGACAGCATCATTTCACTGCTGTACGTGATGCAAGACGGGGCATCGGCGGAAATTGCCGTAACCGGTTACGAAGGACTGGTCGGCATTGCGCTTTTTATGGGCGGCGAAACGACGCCTAGCCGTGCAGTGGTACAAAGTGCAGGTTCCGGCTATCGGCTCAAAGCCGCCTTCCTGAAAAAGGAATTCGACGACGGTGGGCCGTTACAGCATCTGGCCTTGCGCTACACCCAGGCGCTCATCACGCAGATGGCGCAGACCGCCGTGTGCAATCGTCACCATTTGGTGGAGCAGCAGCTCTGTCGGTGGTTGTTGCTGAGCCTGGACCGCCTGCCGTCGAACGAACTCACCATGACTCAGGAGCTAATCGCCAACATGCTGGGCGTGCGCCGCGAAGGAGTTACGGAAGCGGCTGGACGCCTGCAAAAGGCGGGGTTGATCGAGTACAGTCGCGGGCACATCGTTGTGGTCGATCGCCCGAAGCTGGAAGCTCG
>CAZTAE010000075.1:0-9893 GCA_964611535.1 uncultured Woeseiaceae bacterium | reverse complement strand
CCGGCCGGACGGAGCCGATCGACCCGGTCGCCGGGCACGTGCCCGGCGCGCGGAATTTTCCCTTCGAGACGAGCCTGCACCCGGACGGCCGCTGGCGCTCTCCGGAAGCGCTGGCCCGCGCCTGGTCCGGGACGCTCGACCGGGACCGTCCGTGGATCGCGATGTGCGGCTCCGGCGTGACCGCCTGCCACCTCGCGCTGTCCGCCGCACTTGCCGGATTGCCGCCCCCGCGGCTCTATGCCGGGTCGTTCAGCGAGTGGATCCGGGACCCCGTCCGGCCCGTGGCGCGGGAGGACGGGTCCGCGGACCGGGAGCCGCCCGGCTGAACCCGGCCGGGGGACCCGGGGTCTAAGCCTTCGTTGGCGGCCGGTGGAAGGCACCGGATGGCCGTGCCAGATACGCTCTATGAAACATATACTTATAGTATTACTTTTAGGTATTTTATCAGCTTGTGCGACGGCCGAGCGCTCGGAGCGGACGGCGGAGCGGGAGGCCGAATACCGCGGCAGCGATTGCATCCTGATCCGGACTATCCGAGACTATAGCCTGCTGGACGATCGGAATCTGCTGATCTGGGGCCCGGGCAAGCGGGCCTACTACGTGACCCTGTTTCGTCCGGCATACGAGTTGAGATCCTCCATTCGCATTGGCTTTTCGTCGCGGGACGATCAGCTTTGCCCGTACGGCGGCGACGGTATCGTCGTGGGCACGCTCAACAGGGAAAAGGTCGGCATACAGGCAATCAGCCGCGTGACCGAAGAAGAGGCTGAACAGTTACTGGTTCGGTACGGCCGCAAGGAACCGACCGAGCAACAGGCTCCGGAGTCCGAGGAAGTCGAGGGCGCCGAGGTCGAAGAGCTAGGCTGATCCGGCTGGCCCAGGGCCGAGAGACCCTGGATCGGCCGTTTCGGTCGCGCAATCCGCAATCTCCGTGCGGACCCGCCCGGCCAGCCCTCACGGGTTGGCCGGGTTTTTATTGGCCACGTCGATCCCGCTTGCGGGCGTCGGGCGCGCGCTCGACAATCGTGACCGGCATCGAGGATCCCGCCGGAGACGGCGCCGGAACGTACTGTTGGAAAGAAGCTCAGGGGAACGACGGCCTCCCGCGTCGGCGTTGAAGGCGCGCGGCGCGTGAACGACGCGCGGCAGGCGACGTGCGACGGCATTCGCACAACGGGGCGCGCAGGCCGCTATGCCTGGATGCACGAGGCGCTGGCGGCGGGTACCGAGATCGTCACGGCGACCAACCGGCTGGCGCGAGCGCTGCACCGGGCGTACGACGAGCGGGAACTCGCCCGCGGATCCCGCGCCTGGCACACCCCCCGCATATTCCCCTGGAGCGTCTGGCTCGGCCGCCTGCTGGACGAGGCGGCAGGCAGCGTGCCGTTTCGTCTCGACCCGCGCGCCGCCGCCGTCCTCTGGGAGGAATTGCTCGCGACACGGCTGACCGAGCGCGTACTCAACATGCCCGGCTTCGTCCGCCAGGTGCAGCAGGCCTGGCAGCGCATGCACGACTGGCGGCTCTCCCAGGAAGATCTGGATCAGCACGCGCACAGCGAGGACGAGCGCCTGTTTGCGTGGGCGGCGCGCGCGTATCGCGGCGAGCTGGCGGCGAACGGGTGGATCGATCGCGCGCAGCTGCCCGCATTTGCCGCCGATCTGCTGCGGGAGGGACGCTGTCCGGTGCCCGAACGCGTGCTCTGCGCAGGCTTCGACCGCGTCACGCCGGCGGCCGAGGCGCTCTTTGCCCGCCTGCGGGACGCGGGCTGCCCGGTGTCCGCGGCGCCCGCGCCGGGCGGGCGAGGGCGGGCCACCGTGGTCGCCTGCGCGGACGGTGACGCGGAGCTGCGGAGCGCCGGCGCCTGGGCGCGCCGGCAGGTGGAGGGCGATCCGCTGGCGGAGACCGCGATCGTCTGCTCGACGCTGGAGCGGGATGCGCCGCGCGCTGCACGCCTGGTGCGGGAGGGGTTCGCACCGGGCTGGCAACAGGGCGGCCGGCAGCACCGCGCGTCGGTCAACGTCTCCTACGGGCGGCCGCTGTCGGACTATCCGCTGATCGCCGTGGCGCTCCTGTGGCTGCAGTGGACGTGCCGGGGCCTGTCCTCCCGCGACGTCAGCGTGCTGCTCCGCTCGCCGTACGCCGGGGGCGGCGAGCTCGACGGCCGCGCCGGCCTCGAGCTGGCCCTGCGCCGCCTGCCGGACCGCGAATGGCGTCCGGCCGATGCGGCCGCGGCGCTCAGGCCGCGTGATCGGGCCGGCAAGGCCGCCGGCTGGCTGGCGCGTGTGGAAAGCCTCGCCGGGACCCCGTTCGCGGGGCGGCAGGCGGCCACGCCGGCCGAATGGGCGGGCCGCGCGGACGCGCTCCTCCAGGCGCTCGGCTGGCCCGGCGACAGACCGCCGGACAGCCGGGAATTCCAGTTGCAGAATCGGTGGCGCGAGCTTCTGAACGAGCTGGCGAGGCTCGAGACCGTGCGGCCGCGCATGCCGGCGCGCGAAGCGGTGCGGCGGCTGAGCGCGATGGCCGCCGACACCGTCTGGCAACCGGAGACGGGGCCGGGCCGGGTCCGGCTGCTCGGTGCGCTGGAGGCATCGGGGCTCGAGTTCGACGGGCTCTGGATCAGCGGCGTCGACGACGAGACGTGGCCGCCGCCGGCCAATCCGCTGCCGCTCATCTCGCGGGCGCTGCAGCGCAAGGCCGGCATGCCCGACGCCACGCCGGCCGACACCCTGGCCTGGTCCCGCCGAATCTTCGAACGCCTGGCAGCCGGGGGCCCTCGCGTCGTCCTGAGCTGGCCCCGGGCGGACGGCGAAGCGGCGCTCGCGCGCAGTCCCCTCGTTACGGACCTGGAGGCGGCGCCGGTTCCGGAGGATCCGGGCTGGCACGCGGCCACGCTGGCCGGTCGCTGCGCCCTGGATCGCGACCTGCCGGACCCGGTGCCGCCGGTGCAGCCGGGCGAGCGCGTCCGGGGCGGCGCGCGCACGGTGCAACGCCAGGCGACGGATCCTTTCTCGGCCTTCGTCGCCGGCCGCCTCGGCGCGCGCGAATTGCCACAGATCGAGCCGGGGCTGTCGCCGGGCGTTCGCGGCAGCATCGTGCACGCGGCCTTGCACCAGCTGCTGGTCGACAAGCCGACGCTGGCCGATATCCGCGCCTGGCGCGGCGCGAGCCTCGACGGCCGGATCGCGAGGGCCGCGGAGCAGGCGCTGTCGCCTGAGCGGCGCCATGCCGACCGGGTGCTGCGGCGACTGCTGGCGCTCGAGCGCCGCCGGCTGGACGCGCTCCTGCGGCGCTTCCTGGCGGCGGAATGCGGCCGGCATCCCTTCGCGGTGGCCGCGCTGGAGGAGCAGCGAACGTATTCCGCGCACGGAGTAAACCTCCTGCTGCGCATCGACCGGATCGATCGTCTTGGCGACGGCTCGCGCCTCGTCATCGATTACAAGACGGGGGCGGTGAAAACGCTGCTGACCCGGAACGACGAGCCCAGGGAATTGCAGCTCGTCGTCTACGCCGCCGCAGTCGGCGAGGACGTGGGGGGACTGCTGCTGATCAACCTGGACGGCCGGGGCGTCGAGTACCGGGGTGCCGGAGGCGAGTGGGACAGTGACGATGAGCTTTGGCAGGCACGCCTGGCCCGCTGGCGGGCGAGCGCCGAGCAGGCGATCGCCGACCTCGCCGCCGGTGACGCACGCGTCAACACCGCGCTGCCCGTTGCCGAGTTGCGTCCGCTGGGCGTGTTGAGCCGCGTCGAGGAACTGAAGCGTGGAAGCTGATTCCGCGTTGCCCGAGGACGACCGGCGCGCGCGCGCGGACGCGCTCGATACGACCCGCTCGTTCCTCGTGCAGGCCCCGGCCGGCTCCGGGAAAACGGAGCTCCTCATCCAGCGCTACCTGCGCCTGCTGGCGACGGTCGAGCATCCGGAAGAGATCCTGGCGATCACCTTCACCCGCAAGGCGGCCCAGGAAATGCGCCTGCGCGTCATCGACGCCGTCCGCGATGCCGGGCGCGGGCGTACGGCCGCCGAACCGCACCGGCGAACGACCCTGGAGGCGGCACGCGAGGTGCTCGAGCGCGACCGCCGCAGCGGCTGGCAGCTGCTCGAGAGCCCGCGCCGCATGCGCATCCAGACGCTGGATGCGCTGAACGCGAGCATCGCCCGCACGCTGCCGCTGAGCTCCGGGCTGGGGGGCGGCGGCCGCATCGCCTCGGACGAGGAACTGCGCCTGCTGTACCGCGCCGCGGCGGAAGCCACCCTCGACTGGCTTGCGCAGACGGGCGACGAGGCGCGCGCGGCGGAGACCGTCTTCACCCACCTCGATGGCCACACCGGCGTCTACCTCGACCACATCGCACGCATGCTGGCGACGCGCGACCAGTGGCTCGCGATCGTGGGCTCGGGGCTCGGCGCCGGACGCGAAGAGGCGGTGCGCGCCACGCTCGAACGCAACATCGCCTCGCAGGTCCGCCAGCGGCTGGAACAGGCCGGGCGCGCGCTGCCGGAGACGCTCCGCGCGTCGCTCGTGGAGCTCTGCCGCTACGCGGGCGCCAATCGAGCCGAGGTCGAGAACGCCTCGCACGCGCTGCTCGCGGCCCTGACGGCATGGCCGCGCGCGGACGCGGAGGCCCTGGACACCTGGCGCGCCATCGCCGACCTCCTGCTGACGGCCGGCGGCTCCTGGCGCAGTTCGGTGAACCGGAACAACGGATTTCCGCCGAAGGACGCGGGACAGAAACAGCGGATGCTCGCGCTGCTGCGGCAGCTTGCCGAGGACCATCCCGGCCTGGCGGCTACGTGGCACCGCCTGCGTGCCCTGCCGGCACCGGCTTATTCCGACGAGCAATGGGCGGTGCTGCTCGCGCTGTTCCGGCTGTTGCCGGTCGCGGTGGGCGAGCTCCGCCGGCTGTTCGGCGAGCGCGGCGTCACCGACTACACGGAGGTGGCGATCGCGGCGGACCGGGCGCTCGGTCATCCCGACGAGCCCGGCGACATTGCCATGCTCCTCGATTACAGCCTGCGGCACATCCTCATCGACGAGATGCAGGATACGTCGCTCGCCCAGTACCGGCTGATCGAAAAGCTGGTGGCCGGGTGGCAGCCCGGCGACGGCCGCACGCTCTTCTGCGTGGGTGACCCGATGCAGTCGATCTACCGTTTCCGGGATGCGGAGGTCGGCCAGTTCCTGCTGGCGCGGGAAGCGGGCATAGGTCCGGTCGGGCTGGAGCCGCTGGTCCTGCGGCGGAACTTTCGCTCCGGCGAGCATCTCGTGCACTGGTTCAACCGCGTGTTCGAGCGGCTGCTGCCGCGCGAGAACGACGTCGCGGCGGGAGCGATTACGTATTCGGCTTCGGTTCCGGTACCCGCTCACGCCGGCCGCGGCTGTTGCCGCATCCACCCCCTGTTCGGCGTCTCGGCCGAAGAGGAAGCGGCTTACGGTCTGGATGTCGTCCGCCGCTGCCTTGCCGACGGCGCCGGGAGCTCGACGGCCGTCCTGGTGCGCAGCCGGACGCAGCTGCCCCTGTTGCTGTCCCGGTTGCGCGAGGCGGGCATCGACTACCAGGCGATCGAGATCGACCGGTTGACCGACCTGCCGGAAATCATCGACCTCGTGGCCCTGACGCGCGCGCTGTGTCACCTCGGTGACCGGATCGCCTGGCTGGGACTGCTGCGCGGTCCCTGGGCCGGCCTCGACTGGACCGACCTGCACGCGCTCGTGTGCGACGACGGCGGGAGCACGGTCCGGGAACTGCTGTACGACGACGAGCGCCTGGCCGCGCTGTCGCCGGCGGGCCGGGCGCGCGCCGCGCGGCTGCGGGATTCGCTGGCACCTTTCCTGCAAGGGCATGGAGCCGGGGCGCTGCGGGATACGGTCGAACGCGCCTGGTTTGCGCTCGGCGGCCCGCTGCTGTTGCGCTCCGCCGAAGAGGCGGCGCACGTCTATCGCTTCCTCGACGTGCTGGAGCGCGTCGAATCCGCAGGGACGTTGCGCGACGTCGCGCAGCTCGAGGCGACGCTCGACCAGGAGCGGGTCTCCGGCGCGGTCGCCGGCGACTGCCGCCTCCAGGTGATGACGATGCACAAGGCAAAGGGCCTCCAGTTCGACCACGTCGTGCTCTACGGGCTCGGCCGCTCGGCGGCGAGCACGCCCAGGGCGATACTGAGCTGGCTCAACCTGCCCGAACGCGGCGGCTCGGACATGATCATCAGCCCCGTCGGCGCCCTCGCCGAGCTGGAGCACGATCCGCTGCACCAGTTCATCGAGACCTGCGGGCGCGACAAGGAGCTGCTCGAGCTCGACAGGCTGCTCTACGTAGCCTGCACGCGCGCCAGGAGCTCGGTGCACCTGATCGGACACGTGGCGCTCTCCGCCGACGGCGACGCCTATCGCGAGCCCAAGGGCGACAGTCTGCTGCAGCGCCTCTGGCCCGCGATAGCGCCGGATTTCGAGCAGGCGTTCGCGGCCGCTCGGGCCGCGGGCCTCGGTCCGCGTCATGAAGCGGAGGATCCCCTCAGGCTGCCGCGGCTGCATCGGCTGGCGGACGACGCGCGTCTCCCGCCGCCGTCCGGGTTGCCGGGCGCCGACGTCGACCTCGCGGCGGTCGACGACGCAGCGGAACGGCGAGTGGCGTATCGCTGGGTCGGAAGCGTCGCCCGCCACGCCGGCACGATCCTGCATCGCTGGCTCTACCGGCTGTCCGCAGGCAGGTCGCAAGCGGACCCCGGCGACCTCACGCCGCTACTCGCGCAAAGCCGCGCCTGGGCGAGGGAACTGGGCGTGCCTTCCAGCCAGCTCCAGGCGGTCTGCGAACGGGCGCTGTCGGCGCTGCAGGGCGTCCTCGAGGACGCGCGCGGCCGGTGGTTGCTCTATGGACCCGGCGAGGCGGAACTGCCGCTTACCGGCCTGTGGAACGAGCGGGCGGAATCCATCGTGATCGACCGGGTCCGCATCGACGAGGAGGGCACCCACTGGGTCGTCGACTACAAGGGCAGCACGCACGAGGGTGGCGACCTCGAAGGTTTCCTGCGCCAGGAAATCGAACGCTATCGGCCGCAGCTGACGAAGTACGCGGCACTCTACCGTCACCTGCCCGGCATCCCGGCCGACCGCGTCCGCACCGCCCTCTACTTCCCCCTGCTCCGCGAGTTCCGCGAAGTCCCCCTCGACACTTGAGGCTACAAGGTCCCCTCGAACCCGAACTCGCGCCGCCCCTGCGCGTCGGCCGACCCGAGATACTGCAGCTGCTGGACGAGCGCGGACGGCGCATCGGGCGTCGCCGCGACGCGGCCGCTGAAGCGGTAGAAACGGTCCGGGCGCAACTCCGCCGTGCCCGCCAGATCGAGCACGCCGGAAACGTCCTCGACGGTGCCGGTGATGCCGTCGTCGCCGGTCTCGAGGACCGCGCGGTAGTCGCCCAGGGCGCGGCCGGAAATCGGGCGCAGCACGAGGTTCATGATACGCAGCGTGCCCTCGGCCTCGGTGGGAAAGCCGTCATCGAAGCGGAGGCGCGCGAAGTCGAGCTCGAGGTCGCCGTCGACGCCTTCCAGCGGCACGACGCCCGAGAGGACCGTCAGCGGCAGTCCGGCACTCAGGTCGCTCAGGAGCACGCTGTTGCCGCCGAGCCCTGCCGCGACGTCGGCCTGCAGGCGGCCGCCGGCCGGATGCGCCGAAACCGCGCAGGCGGCCCGGCCGATGAGCAGCGAAGCGGGGCGAAACTGCCAGGCGAGATCGGCGAAGTAAACGCCGCCTGCGGCCCCTTCGGCGGCACGGCCGTTCCAGATGGACCCGGAGATGCCCGACAGCTTCAGCTCCGGGGGCGCGAACCAGTGGTAGGCGACGCGCGCGGGCATCGTGACGAGCAGGGCGAGAACGAGCGCCGCGACACCGGCGGCGACGAGCAGCTTGACGGGCGGCATGGAAATCAGCGTTCCAGCGTTACCGTGGAATTGACGCGCCCGTTGTCGTCCTCGGAGGCGGCGAGAAAGCTGGCGGTCTGCACCTGCAGCCCGTGGCGCGAGCTGACGTCGCCGAGCCAGAGCACCAGGTCGTCGAACGGCGCGTCGCGGAGCTCGATCCGGATGTCGTTGTCGGGACCGGGCTGACTTCGCTGCAGCGCGCTGTAGAGGCCGTGCTCGCGGAGGGTCGAATCGACGATGAGGACGAGGGAGCGGTTGGCGTCGACCGGCGCGCCGGATCCCGCATCATTGCTGCCCATTCGTCCCTTGAGCATCCGGAGCTCCGCGAGAGACTGCCGCCACTGGTCGACGCTGCCGGCGAGGTTCTGCTGGCCGCGATCGAGGGGCATCCAGACCGCCAGCCAGAAAACGGCGACGACGAGGACGGCGGCGGCCATGGCGACGAACAGCCGTTCCCGCGGTTCCAGCGATTCGAACCAGTGCCTCACGCGCCCCTCGGCTGGATCTGTATCTGGCTGTTGACGCGGTCGCCGTCCTGGTCGGTGCGGCGTATGGACGCGGCGAAGCGGCCGCTTTCGCCTATCGTGCGGCGGATGCTGTCGAGGGTCGCGACGTCGGGCGCGCTCAGGCGTATGTCGACCACGCCGGCGCGGTAGCTTATGGCCTCGATGCGGGCCTGGTCGTTCTGCCGGAGCGCGCGCGAGAGCTCGGCCAGCGATTGCAGGAAGAGCTGTGGCGGCCCGGAGGCACCGGCGCGGGCGCGCAGGGATGAGACCAGCGCCGCCGGGTCCTCGACGGCTGGCGCGCCGGGCGCCAGCTCGCGGTATTCCGCCTGGAATTGCTGGCGGAAGGCGGCTTCCTGCCGGGACAGCGCGTAGTAGTCGGCTGCCTTGGCGCCGACGGCGACGAGGATGAAGCCGGCGAGGAGGACGGCGGCGTATCGCCACGGCCGCAACAGGCCGCCGTAGGCGGTGCGCCGGGCGAAGTCGCCCTGCAGCAGGTTGACGCCGGCGCCCGTGGCCACGGTGACGGCCAGACGGGGGGTGACGCCGTCCGGCAGGAGGTTGAGGTCGAGGCTGTCGAGCGTGTTGCGGAGCGCGAGCCAGTCGTGCTCGTAGCGCTCGTCGACGCCGGGTTCGCCGTAGACCAGAACGTGGCGGGGCAGGGGCGCACGGGCGCCCGATGCGTCGGCTTCCGCGGCTGCCGGCCCGTCCCCGTCCAGCGCGCCTATGGCAGCGAGGGCGTCGCCGGGACTCACGTCCTGCATAACGAGCTCGGTATCTGCCCCGTCGTTGATGATGATCTGGCTTTCGGCGACGAGCAGGCTGATGGTGCCGGGGATGCGGGCCAGGCCGTAGTTCTCCGCGACGAGGGAGTCGGGGTGGATGCCGGCGTCTTTCAGCCGCGCGAGCCAGCCTTCGAGAATGTCCCGACGCACCACCGACACGGGCACGCGGCCACTGGTCCGCCGGCTGCCGGCGGCGAAGTGCAGCTTGTCGATGTCCTCGGCGACCACCTCTTCCAGGGCGTAGGGCAACGCCGCCTGGAGCTTCGCGCCGCCCTTGACGGGCAGGTCGACGGTCGTGGTGAGGACTTCCGTGCCCGGAACCAGCACGATGATCGCGCGTTCGCCGACATCGGCCGCCGCCTCGTCGAGGGAACCGGTCGCGGGCGCGCCGCGCCGGGCACCGCTGCCGTCGACGGCCATCCAGTGGACCGGCTCGCCGTCTCCGCGGATGCGGATGACCAGGTATTCCGCCATCGTCAGATCGTTCCGAAGCTGCGCAGGATCGGCGTCACGCCGCCGCGTCCGCCACGCAGGAGCACACTGTACATCGTCACCCGGACCGTACCGATCCGCACGACGACCCTCAACTGGAAGTAATTCGTGGCCTCATCGAGGTTCTGTAACACATCCGGGGCGACGAGGGATGAGAATGCCGTCTGAATATCGGCAAATCCACCGTTTTCGCGCTCGGCGA
>CAZTAE010000074.1:8445-9942 GCA_964611535.1 uncultured Woeseiaceae bacterium | reverse complement strand
CTGCACCGCAATGCCGCCGAGCGCGTTGCTGATGGCGAGCTCCGGCTGTCCCCGCGACGCGGCCGTCACCGAAAGCACCATCCCCGAAAAGGACGTGGCTGCACCCATCAGCACCGCGCCGGCGATGGCCTCGCCGATGCCGGTGCGATCGGCGAGCTGGTCCACGACACGCGCCATGCGCGTTCCCGCCACGCCGATCACACCGGCGCAGGCGACGAACACGACGATACTCGTCGTCAGGGTCCAGGTTTCGGGGCTCAAGAAGGGCAACGCGGATTCCCCGCAGTCGCCTCAGAAGTACTTCGTCAGCAAGACCCAGCTGCGCCCGGGATTCTCCCACCCCTCCTTGACCATGTCGCGCCGCGCCGTTTCGGCATATCCGCAGCGCTCGTAGAGGCGGCGCGCACCCGTGTTGGCGTCGGAGACAACGACGCTCATGCCGCGCGTACCGAGGGAGCGGCCGATCTCGTCGGCCCGCGCGAGCAGCTTCCTGCCGAGACCCTTGTTGCGATGCGCCGGCGTGACCGCCAGCACGTTGACGTACCAGGTGCCGGGCGCCAGGTTCTCGAGCTCCTGCAGCGGCACGAACATCGCCGGCATGTCGGCCGATAACACCTCCGGGCGATCCGGGAGGGCGTAACCGATCAGGCAGCCCGCAGGCTCGCCGCCGTCCTCGATGACCGTGGCGTTGCGCCAGGAGAAGCTGCCCTCGTCCCTCGCCGCCCGCTGCCGGCCGATATCCCAGGCGGTTTCGCCGCCAGCAGCCAGCTTCTCCCACAGGTAGAGCGGCAAGCCCTCGCCCGCGAAATTAACCAGTTCCGCGAGCAGGACGGCATCCTCGCGACGTGCGGGACGAAATTCGGTGTGATTTCGAGGCATCGACGTCTCCGATTCTGATCCGGGTCCGAAAGCAGCTCGAGCCCGGCACCTCCTGCGGCTGCGGACCGAGGAAAAATTGTACACGCCCGGCGCACGGCAGCGGCGGCACCCGGGGGGCCCTGTGCGCCTCCGGATGGAGTGCTACCCTAGCCGCTGGCAGGAATCCTGCGGTCGCCGCCCTCACCGCCCGAGCGGGAGCAACCGGCTCGATCGCTGAATCAGGAGGCGCACAATGCTCAAGAACCTCGACTGGAAATGGATCGGCATAGGCGTGCTGATCATGATCGTTCTCTACATCGCCGCCGGGATCGTTCTGGGGCTCGTGCTCGGGTCCGACATCGGCGACGCCACCGAGGTCGAGGACATCCAGCTCAGCGGGGGGCAGATGGCAGCCCTGGCCATCGTCAACTTCCTGGTCTTCCTGATCGGCGGCTTCATCGTGGGATTGAAGTCGGCCGGGCGAACCATCCTCGAGCCCGGCATCTCGGCCGCGGTGGCCGTCATCATCGGTCTCCTGATCGCCGGCAACTTCAGCCTGGGCAACATGATCGCCGCCGGGCTGGTGCCGTTTCTCGCGGGCGTGCTGGGCGGCTGGATCGGCGAGCGGCGCCAGGAGGC
>CAZTAE010000074.1:0-8345 GCA_964611535.1 uncultured Woeseiaceae bacterium | reverse complement strand
TGCCGTTTCTCGCGGGCGTGCTGGGCGGCTGGATCGGCGAGCGGCGCCAGGAGGCATCGGGCCCACCGTAGCGCCGCATGCGGCATTCTCATGATCCGCGTATCGGGATCGCATCATCAGAACGGGCGTCGCCCGCGGCGCGATGCCGTAACGGGCTGTTTATCCCGTTAAAATAGTCGGATACCGTGCTCCGGACGATTCGAGAGGAGAACTGACATGGCTGCGTTTTCTCAGCGCATTTTCGGCACCGGCGGCGGCTGGGCGGCACTCGTCCTGCGCATCCCCGTCGGCATCATCTTCATCGGCCACGGATCGCAGAAGCTGTTCGGCTGGTTCGACGGCGGCGGCCCGCAGGGTACGGCAGAAGCATTCGCGTCGATGGGACTCGAGCCGGGCCTGCTCATGGCAATGCTCGCGGGCTCTGCCGAATTCTTCGGCGGCATCCTGCTGGTCCTCGGTTTCCTCGTGCGCGCGGCGGGACTCGTGCTCGCCGTTGCCATGCTGGTCGCGATCTTCGCCGCCCACTTCGAAAACGGCCTTTTCCTCCAGAACAACGGGTACGAGTATGCACTGACCCTGTTCGCCGTCTCCGTCTCGCTACTGCTCAGTGGCGCCGGTCGAATATCCGTGGACGAGGTGGTCGGCGGTCCGGCACGGGGCGGTGCGGCGCACGCGCACGCGGGCGGCGCCGCCTGAACGAACGCCTGCCGAGCCTGTTCGTCTCGCACGGCGGCGCACCTGACGGCTCGAGCCCGGAGCGGCGGCGCCCCGCCTCAAACGCACTGTGGCGGGCGGCGCCGAGCCCTGCGGTCACTTTCTGCAGAACGGCCAGAACTGGTACCACGCGTCGCACTTGAAGCGGTCCTCGCACTGGCGCAGCTGCGCGCCGTAGTCCCGCGCCTGCCGGTCCACCCGCTCGGCCACGTCGAGGAGTTGCGGTTTGCTGCGCCAGGCTCCTGAACGGTAACCCGCCCTTCCTTCGTGATAGGCAAGATAAAGGTTCTTCGGGTCCCAGACGGATATGCCCAGGTCGTCGCTGGATTTGCGGTTGTACCAGCCGATGAAATCGAGGGCGTCTTTCATGTCGTCCCGATCGGAAAACCAGCCCGCATCGGTTTCCTGCTTGTATTCGTCCCAGGCGGGATCCTGCGCCTGGGCGTAACCATAGGCGGACGACTTTCGAGGCAGCGGAATGAACAGGAACCAGTCCCGCGGCGGCCTGACATTGGAGCGAAAGCTGGATTCGAAGCGGACGAACGACAACAGGATGTGCTTCGGCACGCCCCAGCGCTCTTCGGCAGCCACCGCGTAATCGTACCAGCGCGGGTGCTGATCGAGGACGCTACAGATGTTCTGCTGCTCGCGAGGCGGCGCGCCGGCGCAGGCAGACAACAATACAGCGGCCCAGCCCGCCAGGCCTGCCATCCGGAGTCCGCGAGCTGCGTTCCCCATTGATCTCGTGGCTCTTCGCTCCGCCACGCGCCCTCCTGTTATTCGTGTTGCTTGGCGGCATTATAGCCAGCTGGACTTGCTGCCCGAGCCGAACCGGTATTCTGCACACATGGATATCTCCATCCTCTGGTACGCGACCGCCGGGGTGCTGATAGTCGTCGGGCTGGCCGGCACGATCCTGCCGGCCCTGCCCGGCGTGCCGGTGGTATTCGCGGGCATGTGGCTGGCGGCGTGGGCGGGCGATTATTCGCGGATCGGGATCTGGACCGTTGTCCTGCTCGGGGTGCTCGCCGGCCTGGCGGTGCTGCTCGACTTCGTCGCCGGCCTGCTCGGCGCCAGGCGGGTCGCGGCAAGCCCTGCGGCGCTGTGGGGCGCGGCCATCGGCACGGTGGTGGGCTTGTTCTTCGGCCTGGCGGGTCTGCTGCTGGGGCCGTTCCTCGGCGCGGTTGCCGGCGAACTGCGGTCCGGCGCCAGCGCGACCCGCTCGACGCACGTCGGCATCGCCACCTGGATCGGCTTGCTGTTCGGCACGCTGGCCAAGCTCGCGCTGTCGTTCACCATGCTCGGCATCTTTACCGGCGCCTTGTTGATACCCTGAACCGCGGCAGCCGGCGGCGGTGAACGGGCTGCTCCTGTGGCATCCACGGAAGCAGCCTTGCCTCCGGCGGCCATACCGGCCGCTCCGTCCGGCTCCTAGGGGGCGAGGACGATCGTGCTCGGGATCTCGATGCCGCGCTCGGTGAACTGGATGTCGACGGCGATGCGGCTGAACACGTCGCCGAAGGACTTCATCATGTCGCTCGTCGCCTGGACGATTTCGGCACCCTCGTCGGAATCGCCCTCGTCGTCGCCGAGCGCCATGGCCTCACCGAGGAAGCTGTAGTAACGGGCGGCATCGATGTCCATGCTGAGGAAGGGCGACGGCACCGACGGTGCCGCGGCGAGCATGGATTCCAGCCGCGACTCGCCGCCGTTCCCGACGGAGATGGCGAGCGCCTCGTCGGTCATGGCGACGTACGCGCTGTCGATCGTGCCCGTGGCCACCGGCGGCAGCGGCAGCTTCACCGGCTTGCCATCCGGCTGCAGGTTCAGCGTGGCGATCTCCGGGCTGAACATCGCGCCCATCGCGACCAGGCTCTGCGCGTTATTCGTCGCCACGAGAAAGCTCATGTCGATGTCGGTCGGCGGCTGGCCGCTCTTGATGTCGAGCCCGGAGATGTTGTCGATCACGGCGAGAAAGCCGGTGAGGCTGTATACGACCGGCGGCACCGGCTGGTTCAGCTTGTCGCGCCCGGCGGCGAGGTCCCGCTGCATGTCCGCGAACAGCTCGCACTCGTAAGGGTCGGCTTCCAGCGCTTCCAGCCGGGCACTGTAGAACTCGCGCAACGCCGGAATGCTGAAGCTCATGCCGAAGGACAGCAGGCCGTCCCGGGCCGACCCGAGGCCGGGCACCGGCGCCGTCAGCGAGGCGAGCCCCGCCGCGATGTCGCTGCGCAACTCGAGCACGGTGTTCGACTTCAGGTTGTCCGTGGAAACGTCGGTGTAACCCGTGACCAGCCGCGGACCGATGGCAGCCACGGACCGGATCTCCGCCCGGCACACGTCCGTCAGGCTCGAGGCATCGTAGTCCATCAGCGCCATGAGCTCCGCATCCACGCCGGAGGGGTTGTCCAGGAACGTTGCCACGATGCGCTCGAAATCGACGAAGCCGACACCGTAGCTCTGGTAACCGTACTTCTCGGCCAGCGTATCGAGATAACCCGACTGCGCGATGCTCCGGGCGGGCAGGTCGATGCCCAGCACCGACTTCAGGTGGTCCTGCGACAGCTCGGTCGGTACGACGCTCACGACCAGCTGGTCGGCGTTCGTGGCGACGATCAGACGCGCCTGCTCGAAATCGAGGTAGCGGTACGGCACGTCCTCGACCGACGCCACTTCCATCTTCTGGCCGGCGTCCTCTTCCAGCTTCGAGAACGCGGCGTCGAACAGCGCGTCGTCGCTCAGGCTGACGCGAAGGACTGGAAGCAGCCCCACACCGTAAATCGCGCCGGTGGAATCGCGGTCGATGCCGGCCTCGGGCATGGTGCCGTCCTCCTCGACCATGTCGACGAGTCCCTCGACGACGGCCTTGATCCGCTCACGCTGTTCGGGATCCTGCGGCACGCCCTCGACGTCCCCCACCTGCTGGTCGAGCGCGGAAGCCACGATGGTCCGGTAGGACTGCAGCACTTCCTTGTTCGAGGCGCCGAGCTTGTCGCGCACGGCGTCGGGCATGGGAGCCGGCGCGGCGAAGACGTAGGGGGAATCGGCCGGTACGTAGCTCAGGATGGTGGCCTCCGTCAGCGCGCCGCGCGATTCGTCGCCGCGGTCGCACGCAAACAGCAGCAGCGGCAAGAGGCAGGCCAGACACAGCTTCGGCAGTTCGTTCAAACGCATTGTCGTCATCCCCTAGTGGCTCGGGCGCAACCTTATGGTTATTCGCCGGCTCGTTCGATCGTTGTCACATTAGCCACGCCTGTCGGTGGCCCGGATTATACAGGCATGACCGGCAAATGGCGTTTGCCAGCCGGCTCGCCGGAACCCGTCTCATGATTCCCCGCGGCCACGGGGAATTTCGAGGCAGGTTCTATAGTATTGCGCCATGACTGTCGAGATCCGTGACGCGACCGCCGAGGACCTGGCGACGCTGCTGGCGATGAACGAGGCGGCGGTGCCGCACGTGAACAGCATCCCGGCCGAGCAGATGCGCGCGTTTGTCGAGCGAGCTGCCTACTTCCGGGTCGCCGTGGTCGACGGCGCCATCGCCGGCTTCCTCGTGGGCCTGACTCCCGACATGGACTACGCCAGCCCGAATTTCCGCTGGTTCTGTAGGCGCTATGCCGACTTCGCGTACGTCGACCGCATCGCGATCGATCCCGCCGCGCGCCGGCTCGGGCTCGCGACCGCGCTCTACGACGACTTCGAACGCCTTTTCACGCCGCGGGCGCCGGTAATGACCTGCGAGGTCAACCTGCGGCCGCCCAACGAGGGGTCGATGCAGTTTCACCTCGGCCGCGGCTTCCGCCGCGTCGGTTCGCAGGAAACGGAGGGCGGGCAGAAGGAGGTCGCCCTGCTCGTCAAGGATCTCGCCCCGTAAGAGCGTCGCCCGCGGGGCGGGCTCCTGCTATATAATCCGCGCCCTTTCCCCGTCCCGTCACCCCTCCATGTCCGGCGCCACCAGCATTCGCAACATCGCCATCGTCGCCCACGTCGACCACGGCAAGACAACCCTCGTCGACCGGCTCCTGCAGCAGTCCGGCACGCTGGACCCGCGCGCCGCGACGCCGGATCGGATCATGGATACGAACGTGCTCGAACGCGAGCGCGGCATCACCATACTGGCGAAGAACACCGCGCTTCGCTGGCACGACTTCCGCATCAACATCGTCGACACGCCCGGACACGCGGATTTCGGCGGCGAGGTCGAGCGCGTGCTGTCGATGGTCGACAGCGTGCTGCTGCTGGTGGACGCGGTCGACGGTCCGATGCCGCAGACGCGTTTCGTCACGCAGAAGGCGTTCGCCCGGGGCCTGAAGCCCCTCGTCGTGATCAACAAGGTCGACCGCGAGGGCGCGCGCCCCGGCTGGGTGCTCGACCAGACCTTCGACCTCTTCGACCGGCTCGGCGCGAGCGAGGAGCAGCTCGACTTCCCCGTCGTCTACTCGTCGGCACTTCATGGCTACGCAAACCTCGACCCGCAGGCGCGCGGCGGTGACATGACGCCGCTCTTCGAGTGCATCGTCTCGCACGTCCCGGCGCCGCAGGTCGACCCCGACGGGCCGCTCCAGCTCCAGATTTCCAGCCTCGACTACGACACCTACGTCGGCGTGCTCGGCATCGGCCGCATTCAGCGCGGCCGCATCACGGCCAACATGCCGGTGACGATCGTCGCGGCGGGCGGTGCGAGGCGGCACGCGCGCGTGCTGGACCTCTTCGGCTTCGCCGGCCTGAGGCGGCTGCGGATCGAGGAAGCGGAGGCCGGCGACATCGTCGTCCTGAGCGGCATCGACGAGCTCGACATCTCGGACACGATCTGCGCCCGGGAGGCGCCCGAGGCGTTGCCGCCGCTCGCCGTCGACGAGCCCACCGTCAGCATGACCTTCCAGGTGAACAAGTCCCCGTTCGCGGGCCGCGAAGGCCGGTTCCTGACGAGCCGGCAGATCCGCGAGCGTCTCGACCAGGAGCTCAAGCACAACGTGGCACTGCGCGTCTCGCCCACCGACGACCCGGACAAGTTCCGCGTGTCCGGCCGCGGCGAGCTGCACCTGTCCATCCTCATCGAGACGATGCGCCGCGAAGGCTACGAGCTCGCCGTCTCCCGTCCCGAGGTGATCCTGCGCGAGGTCGACGGCAGGCTCGAGGAGCCGTGGGAGCAGCTCACGGTGGACCTGGCCGAGGAGTACCAGGGCGCGGTGATGACCCGGCTCGCCGGGCGCAAGGGCGAGCTCCAGGGCGTGATGCCCGACGGCAAGGGGCGCGTGCGGATGGACTACCGCATCCCGACGCGCGGGTTGATCGGCTTTCGCACCGAGTACCTGACCGCCACGTCGGGAACCGGCCTGCTCTATCACGTGTTCGAGAAGTACGACCGGCAGGTGCCGGGCGCGCTGGGGCAGCGCAACAACGGCGTGCTGGTCTCCATGGTCACCGGGAAGGCGCTCGCCTACGCCCTCTATAATCTCCAGGAACGCGGCCGGCTGATGATCGGCCACGGCGAGGCGGTCTACGAGGGCATGGTCATCGGCATCCATTCGCGGCAGAACGACCTGGCGGTCAACCCGACCAGGGCGAAGCAGCTCACGAACATCCGCGCCGCCGGCAGCGACGAGAACATCCTGCTGACCCCGCCCGTGACGTTCTCGCTCGAGCAGGCCCTCGAGTTCCTGGATGATGACGAACTGCTGGAGGTAACGCCCGTTAGTGTCCGAATACGAAAGAAATTCTTGACCGAATCCGAGCGCAAGCGCGGCGCGCGACGGCGCGCATGACGGCCGACGAGCTCGATCCCGTCCGCGCCTACTCGGCGCTCGGCCCCGACAGCATCCTCTCGACGCTGGAGGATCTCGGCTTTCGCTGCGACGGCCGCTTCCTTGCGCTCAACAGCTACGAGAATCGCGTGTACCGGGTGGGGATCGAGGACGATTCGCCGGTGGTCGCCAAGTTCTACCGCCCGCAGCGCTGGAGCGACGCCGCGATCCTCGAGGAGCACGCTTTCACCACGGAGCTCGCCGACCAGGAAATTCCGGTGGTCGCGCCGCTCGTCATCGACGGGCGGACGCTCCACCATGCGGGGCCGTTTCGTTGCTCGGTCTCGCCCTGTCGCGGCGGCCGCGCCCCCGAACTGGACCGGCCCGGGATGCTGCAGCAGCTCGGCCGGCTGGTCGCCCGCATGCACCTCCAGGGCGCGCTGCGCCCGTTCCGGCACCGCCCCGGCATAGATATCGAAACCTTCGGAAGAAACTCGCGCAACTATCTGCTGGATAAAGAATTTATTCCAGCAGAACTGGCGGATACCTACGCCGGCGTGGTCGATCACCTGCTGGAGAACGTCGCCGGCTGCTACGAGCGCGCGGGCGGCATAGGGCAGCTCCGCCTGCACGGCGACTTCCATCCCGGCAACGTGCTGGCGACGGAGGAGACGCTCCACATCGTCGACTTCGACGACACCCGCAGCGGCCCGGCGGTGCAGGACCTCTGGATGTTCCTCTCCGGCGATCGCACCGAACAGACGCCGCAGCTTGCCGCCCTCCTCGAGGGCTACGAGGAATTCCGCGCCTTCGATGCCCGCGAGCTGCACCTCGTCGAGGCGCTGCGCACGCTCCGCATCATGCACTATGCCGCCTGGATCGCCCGCCGTTGGGAGGACCCCGCCTTCCAACAGGCCTTTCCGTGGTTCGACAGCCCGCGCTACTGGGACGAGCACCTGCTGGCACTGCGCGAGCAGGCGGCCCTCATGCAGGAGCCGCCGCTCGCCTGGTCGGGATAGCGGGAGCCGGCGGCGACCGGCCTCAAATCCGGTTGCGCCGCTTCCTGAGCAGGTCTAAAGTGACAGACAACCGTGAAGGGCTTCTCTTTCGCGGAACTCTGTCGCAAGCCCCGGCTCAGAGAAAGGATACACCGCCTTTCCGGCACCCATCAGGATCGACAAGTTGAGGACGTCCGCCCCGAAGACCGTTTCAGCTGTAACCGTGGTCGCGCTGCTGGGCGGCTGCTCGTCCCACGTCGCGCTCGAGAACCCCACCATCCCGGACCCGCTCATCGACCAGATGCCGCTGACCGTTGCGGCACGCTACCCCGACGCGTTCAGTCACTACGTCCACGAAGAGCAGGTCATCGGCAAGAAGAAGTGGACGATCGACCTCGGCGAGGCGAACAGCATGCTGTTCACCAAGCTGTTCGACGCGATGTTCACCGACTTCACCGTCCTCGGCGAAGGTGCCGATCCGGGGGCGATGGCCATCGATGCGCTGATCGAGCCCAGCATCGACGCCTTCGAATTCTCGGTCCCCAATCAGAGTCAGACCGACGCCTTCGCGGTCTGGATCCGCTATCGCATCAAGATCTTCGACAGCGAAGGCAACCAGATCGCGAACTGGCCCATCAGCGCCTACGGCAAGAGCATGGCCGAGGGCTTCGGCAAGGACGACGCGCTCCGCCGCGCCGCCGTTCTGGCGATGCGCGATGCGGCAGCACTCGTGATCATGCAGATGGACAAGGCGACCGGCATCAGCGCGCTCAGTGCGTCGCGCAGCGAACCGGCGGGGCCGGCACGGCCGGAAACCGCACGAGCCGGTCAACCGTTGAACACCAGCGTATCGGAGCAATTGCACGATGACACCGGTTAATCTCTCACA
>CAZTAE010000073.1:3105-9972 GCA_964611535.1 uncultured Woeseiaceae bacterium | reverse complement strand
CAGTACATCTCGAAGTAGCGGGCGTAGGTCGTCTCGTACAGCCGGAGCAGCTTCCTGCTCGGCGGATCCTGCATCACGTTGAGCAGGTGATCGGCCGACACCCGGCTCGAGACGGCGAGCATGTACTGGCGGTGCTCCGCGAGCACCGCGTCCTGAAACTCCCGCGGGCCGTAGAAGACGCTGAACAGCCGCTCGCGCTCGGCGCCCCGGATCTCGTTCGCGCGGAGGTGATCGATGAGGGCGCGGCGGTGCACGAGGCGCACCTCGACGTCGCGCAGTGCGAGAATCTGCGGTGCCCGCGATCTCTCCTCGGCGACCGGTCGCAGGAGCTCGGCGTGCCGCGCCTCCCACAGGCCGTGGGTGCCGGAGTCCCCGAGGATCTGCTTTGCGATGCGGGACTCGGTGCCGGCGTTCTTCTCCGCGGCCTCGAGCAGCGCCTGCTCCGACTCGTCCATCAGTGTTTGATGACGACGCGACAGGTAGCGAGACATGGGAGGAGTCCGTGAGTCGGGGAAATTTTTGTTGTGCTGCCCCGAATACGCTACTGCCGGCCCTATCCCCGCACAACCGAATTTTTTGTGACAGGGCAACAAGGTGCGGCTTCCTCGCCGGCAGGGCCGTCGCCGCCCCCTTTGCCTCGCATGGTCACCGGAAACTGTTCGCGCCTTCTCAGTGGGTTACGCCGGACACTTCATGTCCAATTGCACACGCGGGGGCACGCCCTCGACGCCTCCGCGGAAGCGCGGAGCCGCAGCAGGAGCGGCTTTCCGCGGCGTTTTTGCGCAAAAGCGACGTTCTTGCAAGGGCATTTTGTAAAATCGCTTCCGGCCCGCGCACGTCCGCTCGCTGCGGCAGCCGGCCCGGCGCCCGTCGGGCGACAGCGTTGTCAGGCCGAGCGCGAGCGGAGACAATGCCGGTGATCGCGGGGATCCCGGATGCATAAAAGAACCACCGTTCTCGACGAGCGACGGAACGCATTCGCCTTCTGGCTGGGCTGTGCCGTCGTCACCGCGGGCGTCATCCTGCACCTGCCGATGTTCCTGATGGCGAGGGACACGGGCTACGTCATGGCCGGCATGCCGATGGACGCCGGCATGCTGTGGGGCATGGTCCTGATCGTGGGCGGCGTCGCGCTGACCGGCTGGGGCCTGCTGCCGAAGATCCCGAAAGCGGCGCCGCGCGTCATCGAGAAGATCGCGCCGCCGGAGGACGCCCCGCTGACGCGCACCCACTGGTGGATCGCCGCCCTGCTCGGTCTCGCGCTGATCATCGACATCATGAAGCCGGCGACCCTGGGCTTCGTGACGCCCGGCATGCGCGCCGAGTACGGAATCGACGGGGCGATGGTCGCCTGGCTGCCACTGGCGGCGCTCATCGGCACTGCCGTCGGCTCCTTCATCTGGGGCGCGCTGGCGGACATCTACGGGCGCCGCGCGACCATCCTGCTCTCGTCCGTCATGTTCATCGGCACCTCGATCTGCGGCGCAATGCCGGGCTTCTGGTGGAACGTGTCCATGTGCTGGCTGATGGGGCTGGCGGCCGGCGGCATGCTGCCCGTCACCTATGCGCTGCTCGCCGAGATCATGCCGACGCGCCATCGCGGCTGGTTCCTGGTGCTGATCGGCGGCATCGGCGCCGTCGGCGGTTTCCTGGCAGCGAGCGCGCTGTCGGCGCTGCTGCAGCCTACGTTCGGCTGGCGCGTCATGTGGTTTCTGAACCTGCCGACGGGCCTCATCCTCATCGCGCTGAGCCCGTTGCTGCCGGAGTCCGCGCGGTTCCTGCAGCAGATGGGCCGCGGGGCCGAGGCGCGCGCCATGCTCGCGCGGTTCGGCGTCACGGCCGCACCGGCCGGCGGCGACACCGCGGAACCGGAGCTCGAGGACCATCCCCACCTCCCGCCGCTGGAGCCGCGCCGCTTCGGGGTGACGGTCGCGCTGACGCTGGCCGCGCTCGCCTGGAGCCTCGTCAACTTCGGGCTGCTGCTCTGGCTGCCGGGCGAGCTCGTCGCGGAAGGCCGTACGGTCGGCGCGGCGAGCGGCCTGATCGCGCAATCGACGCTGATCGCCGCACCGGTGGTGATCGTCACGGCCTGGCTCTACAGCCGCTGGAGCACCCGCGGCTCGCTGATCGTCATGCTGGCGCTCATGACGCTCGGACTGCTGGGCCTGCTCGCCCGCAGCACCGGCATCGAGGCGCTCGCCAACCCGGTCCTGCCCCTCACAGTGCTGGTCGTCGGCTCCTGCGGGGTCATCGCGATCCTGCTGCCGTACACGGCGGAGAACTACCCGCTGCGCGTGCGCGGCCGCGCGACCGGCTGGGTCGCCGGCTGCAGCAAGCTCGGCGGCGTGCTGGCCCAGGGGCTGGCCGTCCTCGGCATCGTGCCGCCTTTCGGCGCGGCCGCGCTCGTCGTCGTGGTGCCGAGCGCGATCGCGCTCGCGCTCATCCGCTTCCGGGGCCGCGAGACCCGCGGGCGCGATCTCCGCACGCTGGAAACGAAGCCGATGCGCTCCGCGATCGGCTGACCTGTCGGGATCCGCGCGGAAGGAGCCCTCGCGACACCAGGGCTGCGGCCTGCAGTTCCTCGATCTCGTATCCCGTGCCGCGCCGCTAGGGTTTCTTCGGCGGCATCTTGCCCAGCGTCTCTGCCGGTCGCCTCTGCGTGTCGCTGTTCCTGCCGAATTCGCGGCCGCCCTCGCCACCCGCGTCGCCGGCTTCCCCTATCGCCAGCCGGTTGTGGACTGCGGCTATGCCCTTGATCGAGACGGCGCATTCTTCCGCCAGCTGTCGCTGCCTCGCATCCGGCACGGCGCCGGTGAGAATCACCTCCTCGCTCTCCGGCCGCACTTCGACGTCGATTCCCGAGGCGTCCACGAAACCGTTCGCACGCAGGGCGTCGCATACCTGCTCCGTGAGACTGTCGGGGGGCCGCTTGAAGCCCCGCGGGCCGGTGCCGGTGAAAGGGCCTTGCTCCTGGTTTCTCATGTCCTCTACCTCCTCAGAGTTCGCCGATGGCACACCAGCGTTCTTTTGGACTGGAGCAATAACCGTGCCATACCGGAATCGCCCTTGATATCGAAGGCCACATCCGCCACGCTGGCACGGAACTTGCTTCGCTTTCAGGGTGCGGCCGGAGGTAGGTTATGACAGAAACGACCAAAGCAAGCCTGAAGGATCAGATCGATCAGCTCATCCGCCACCTGCAGGTCGAGAATCCCGAGCTGCTGGGCATCGTCCGGAGTTTCCGGCGCCTCGACAAGGTGGCCTGGAATCTCGGGCTGCTGGACCGGACCACGTCGTACGCGACGCAGATCCACTGGTGGCCCCTGATCTCGGTGCTGGGAACGTACTCGTCCGGCAAATCCACCTTCATCAACCATCTCCTCGGCCAGCCCCTGCAGAAGACCGGCAACCAGGCGGTCGACGACAAGTTCACGGTGATCTGTTACGGCCCGGAGAGCACCCCGCGCGTGCTGCCGGGCATCGCGCTGGACAGCGATCCGCGTTTCCCGCTCTACCGGATCAGCCACGAGATCGACAAGGACATCGCAGGCGAAGGCGAGCGGCTCGATACCTACCTGCAGTTGAAAACCTCCGACAGCGAAGCCTTGCGCGGCAAGATCATCATCGACTCCCCGGGCTTCGACGCCGATGCGCAGCGCACCTCCACGCTGCGCATCACGGACCACATCATCGACATCTCCGACCTGGTGCTCGTGTTCTTCGACGCGCGACATCCGGAGCCGGGCGCGATGCGTGACACGCTCGACTACCTCGTCGCGCGCACCCTGCAGCGTACGGACTTCACCAAGTTCATGCACATCCTGAACCAGATCGACAACACCGCACGCGAGGACAATCCCGAGGAAGTGTTCGCGGCCTGGCAGCGTGCGCTGGCGCAGAACGGCCTCACGGCCGGCCGCTTCTACCGGCTCTACGACCCTTCCGCCGCCGTTCCGATCGAGGACGAACACCTGAAGAGGCGGTTCGAGTCGAAGCGCGAAGAGGACATGACGGAGATCCTGCACCGGATCGGTGAACTGAGGGTCGAGCGCTCGTATCGCGTGGTCGGCCGGCTCGAGCAGAAGGCGAAGGACATCCGCGAGAAGATCGTGCCGCGTCTGTGCGCCGCCCGGCGGTCATGGCGACGGCGGGTGTTCTGGCACGACGCGCTCGCCCTGGGCGCCGTGCTGGCGCTGCTGACGGCCCTCACCATCGGCTTCGGCTGGTGGCAGGGCCTGAACTTCGAGCCGCCCTGGGAGGAGACGCTGGCACAGTCGCCGGTCCTGACGTGGGTCGCCATCGCGATCGTCGCGGTCGTGGCGCTGGCGCTGCACAGGCTGATGCGCCGGCAGGCCGCCAACGCCGTCACCGCGCGCATTCGCCGTGACGAGACGCTGGGCGAGGACGCGGCGAGCGTCGCCCACGCCTTCGAGATGAACGTCCGCTCCTGGTGGCCCTTCTTCTTCACGAGTCCGCGGGGCTGGAACATGTGGTCGCGTCGCAAGCTCGACCAGGTGCTCAGCGAGTCCCACAGGGCGATCAAGGAGCTCAACGATCGCTACACCGATCCGTCGGGCCGCGGCTCGGAAACGACGCCGGTGATCGGCGCCTCCCGGGAGGTCGAGAAGACGAAGACCGCCGATACGGAAGCCGAAACCGCGGAACCGTTGCCGGAAGCGTGGTCGGGAGGCCGGCCCGCCGCCGAAGCGGAACGCGGGCGCCATCACCGGCCGCACTGACGGCCGATCGGCGCCTGCCTGCTACCAGCCGTTCATGCGCCCGGCCGGTACCGGATTAAGCCCGTCTGGTTCCGCGATATAGTTACGAGGCGTCGGATCCGGCGTTGGGGCCGGCGTACCCGTTGATACGGCGCATGCGCGGCAACCGGGCCTCGAATTCGCTCCCCCGGTCCTTACCGGCGCTGTGTGCCGTGATCCGGCCTCCGTGAAGCTCCAGGAGACTCCGCACGAGGGCCAGACCGAGGCCGAGACCTCGCGCGCCGGCAGGTTCACCGTCGCCTTGCGCATAGGGGTCGAAGATGTCCTGCATGCGTTCGTTCGTGATGCCTACCCCCGAATCGCGGACGGCGATGGAGGCCATGTCCGCGCAGCCCCGCATCTCGAGCTCGACGTGGCCGCCCGGATGCGTGTACTTGGCCGCGTTGTCGAGAAGGTTCACGACCACGTCGATCAGGCGACCGTGGTCGCCCCGCACCCACAGCGTACCCGCGGGCGGCAGCATGACGGCGAGGGTGTGCCGCCTGGCGTCGATGCGCGGACCGATGGTGTCGAGAGCGTCCAGGGCGACCTGCGCCAGGTCCACAGGTTCCCGGGCGATCTCGAGCTTGCCGTGGGCGAGGCGCACGCCGTCCAGGAGATCGTCGAGCAGGTCCTCGACCTGGCTGACCTGGCGTTGCATCATCTCGACGATCCGTGCCAGCCCGTCGGGATCCAGCGATCCGGCCTTCACGAGCTCGAGACCGTTGGCTATTGCGCCGACGGGATTGCGCAGTTCGTGGCCGAGCATCGCCAGCCAGTCGGTCTGGCGCTGGCCAGGCGGCTCCTCATCGGCAAGCGGCCCGGAGCGGGACAGGGAGTCGCGCCGGGCTGCGGCCTCCGCTGCCGGCCGCGGCCCGTTGCGGCCGCGCCTCGGCCGGACATCGGACCCGACCTCGGTCTCGCCCCACGCGATCGAGGTATCGGATGTCGTCCGTTGCATAAGATGCTCCCAAGCGGTAGTTCGCAGCATGTGCCCCTGCTCGTACGAATACGGGCGTAACCTTGTAGCTGCCCTGAGGGCACGTTTCGTTGTTCGTGCAAGGATGCCGCTGGCCCACTGCCCGGTCTGTACGCTGACGAACATTGCCGGTGAGCGAGATAGCGCCCTCTACGTGCCCTGGCGCACAGACTCCCCTGCGGCCTGCCGCTAGCGTGCATTCATGAGGACCGCGAAAGTCGCCATCGTCGCCGCCGGTGCGGGCCAGGTCCCGATGTCCGGCAAGAGGTCGGGGCCGACCGGCGGTTCGACGTCGCGGGCACCTGTCGTGAATCGCCTGGTAGCGGCGCTGCCCGCCAGGGACCGCAAGCGGCTGCTGGCAGGTTGCGAGCCCGTCCAACTGACTTTCGGCCAGGTGCTCAGCAAGCCCGCGGACCGCATACGGCACGTCTACTTTCCGCTCGGCGGTTTCGTCTCGCTGCTGATTCCCGTGGACGGCCATGCGAGCCTGGAAGTGGAGCTCGTGGGCAATGAAGGGATGCTCGGCGTTCCGCTCGCCCTCGGCGTCAACACATCGCAGCTACAGGCCGTGGTGCAAGGCACCGGCACTGCGCTGCGCCTGAGTGCCGTGTCGTTCCGGCGGGAACTGCAGCAAAGCCCGGCGTTGCAGCGGACGGTCAGTCGCTACATCTGCGTCCTGCTGGCACAGCTCGCACAGTCGGCCGCGTGCATCAGCTTCCATCAACTGGATGCACGCCTCGCCCGCTGGCTGTTGATGACTCACGATCGCGCGCACACGGACGACTTTTATCTCACTCACGAATTCCTTGGGCAGATGCTGGGCGTCCGCCGGGTCGGCGTCACCAATGCCGCGGGGCTGTTCCAGAAGCGGAAGCTCGTTACCTACAGCCGCGGCGACATGACGGTACTAGACCGGGCGGGCCTCGAGGCGGCGGCCTGCGGCTGCTATGAGGCGGCCACGGCAACGTACGAGCGCACCCTGGGATGAACGCCGGCGGCACAGCCGCACTATGCGCGATACCGGACATAGCGCCCGCCCGGTCGTGTTATTATTCGGCCGTCGGCCAGTCCCCGGGTTTCCCTGCCGGCGATCGAACCAGCGCATAGATCCACCTGCTGGGGGCAACATGA
>CAZTAE010000073.1:0-3005 GCA_964611535.1 uncultured Woeseiaceae bacterium | reverse complement strand
TTTCCCTGCCGGCGATCGAACCAGCGCATAGATCCACCTGCTGGGGGCAACATGATCGATACGTACGACCCGAAACAGAACCAACTGCTCGCGGCCCTGCCGCAGGCCGAATTCGACCGTCTCTCCCCGCACCTCGAGCTGGTCGAGATGCCCCTGGGCGAAGTCCTGTACGAATCCGGCGAACACCTGAAGCACGTCTACTTCCCCACCACGTCGATCGTATCGCTCCTTTATGTCATGGCCGACGGCGCATCCGCCGAGATCGCGGTGGTCGGCAAGGAGGGGATACTCGGCATCTCCCTGTTCATGGGCGGCGAAACGACCCCGAGCCGGGCCGTCGTGCAGAGCGCCGGCTACGGCTACCGGCTGAAACCGCAGCTGCTGAAGCAGGAATTCAACCGTGCCGGACCGGTCATGCACCTCCTGCTGCGTTACACGCAGGCATTGATCACCCAGATGGCGCAGACCGCCGTCTGTAACCGCCATCACACGGTGGACCAGCAGTTGTGCAGATGGCTGCTCATGAGCCTCGACCGGCTGGCGTCCAACGAGTTGACGATGACCCAGGAACTGATCGCCAACATGCTCGGCGTACGGCGGGAAGGTGTCACCGAAGCCGCGGGCAAGTTGCAGCGCGCCGGCGTGATCCGTTACAGCCGCGGCCAGATCACCGTCCTCGACCGGCCGCGCCTGGAGCAGAAGGTCTGCGAGTGCTATGCCGTGGTCAAAACGGAATTCGACCGCCTGCTATCGAGCACGTCTTTCCGCGCCTTGTTTTCCCACCTGCCGTCAACCCAGCCACAATAAGCGTCGCGCGCCCTCGGCATTCGCGTCCCTAAACGGTCGCTACCGCGCATATGCGGAAAATCGGACGATAACGTTCATTCGGGGCCGCGCACATCCGGCATGGCTCGCTACGTGCGCCAGCGCACTGAGCCGTCGACCCGTCGCAGCTAATGTTGTGTCAGCCTCAGCAACGAGCTTCAGCTAATGACGATGACAAGCAGATCGCGGATCCGGGTGCCGAGGTCCGTCAGGGAACCCCCGCGCACCCTTCATCAATTCCATCGTTCCGCGCCAGGCAGGTTCCTGCCGACGCGGGCGGTTGCCGGCTGATGGCCGCGGTACCCCGCCGGCAGCGCGTGCAGGTCCTTGCCACGGCAGGGTCGCCACCGCCCGCGTCTAACGTCCCTGTGGATATCCGGAGAGCCACTGGCGGATCAGAGGGCGCTGCCGACAAACAACAGCTGGAGGCCGCACGGCGGGAGATCGACGAGCTTCGGCGCCAGGCTGACCACCACAGGCAGAAGGCGGTCCTGCTGGAACAGCAGCTGGCGAGCGCGCATAGATACGCCCTCCACGACGAGCTGACCGGTCTGCCCAATCGCCGCCTGCTCCTGGATCGTTTCGACCAGGCGCTGGCGAGGGCAAATCGCCAGCGCAGGCAGGCTGTATTGCTGTTCCTGGACCTCGACGGCTTCAAGCACGTCAACGACGCGCTCGGGCATGCGGCCGGCGACAAACTCCTGCAGCGCTTCGCCAGGCGCCTGGCCGCCAGTGTCCGCGCCTCCGATACCGCTTGCCGCTACGGCGGCGACGAATTCGCCGTCCTGCTGCCGGACTGCCGGAGCGAAGAGTGCGCGGCCGTGGCAGCGAAAGAATTGCGCACCCGCCTGGCCAGGCCATATCGCATCGACGACACCTCCTTGCGGATTACAGCCAGCATCGGCGCAGCCGTCTACCCGGATGACGGGAAGACTTTTGCCGAAATAGCGCATGCAGCGGATTTGTCGATGTACCGAAATAAGGCACGCGGCCCCGCCCCACCGAATCTTCCCGATTGCCCATCCGTACGGCAAAACCTGCTTGAGAGCCTGATCAGCGAGTAACTGCGCTCACCGCGGGAGCCTCGCGTGATGTCGATGCAAAAAGAGCCCGCTCCGGAACCCCGGAGCGGGCTGCATATCCAGCAAAGCAGACGCCAGAACTTTGTCTTTACCCGGCGATTACCTCGAGGCCGTCGCGGCGTTCGAGATGATGATCTCGACGCGGCGGTTCTGCTCGCGGCCGCCGGCAGTATCGTTGCTGGCGATCGGCGAGCCCTCGCCCAGGCCGGCCGTCGACAGCCGGCCGGAATCGATGCCCTGGCCGATCAGGTATGACCGCACGGAGTTGGCGCGACGTTGCGACAGGCTGAAGTTGGAGTCCTCGCTGCCGACGTTGTCGGTATGGCCTTCTATCTGAACGCTCCGATCCTCGTACTCGCCGAGAAACGCCGCCAGCTTTCCGAGGTTGGCAGTGGCGCCGCCCCTGAGCTCGGACCTCCCGGTCTCGAAGAGCAGGTCGCCCAGCGTTACCACGAGACCGCGATCGGTTTCACGGGCATTCAACTCCGCAATCTGCCGCTGCAGATCTTCAGTCTCGAGCCTCGCATCCGCCGTCCTGGAACGCGCTTCGTCAGCCTCGCTGCGGGCGGTGGCCGCGTCCTCGCGTGCGCTGGCCGCGTCCTCGCGCGCGGATACAGCAGCGTCGCGAGCCCTGTCCGCTTCGCGGGTGCGAGCGTCGAGACGTGCGCGTTCACTCTGCTCGCTCAGCGCCTGGCGCTCATCCTCGTAGAGGCGGCTCTGTGCACGCGCCCTGGCGATGTCCACCTTGTGATCGGCGATCAGGACCAGATGCGCAGCGTACTGATCGTCCTCACGAGGCACCTCGGCCGCCTTCACGGCGGTTTCGGCTTCCTTGATCTCGACCGGCGCGCGGCTGGCCAGCGCGGAATCCGACTGCAGCTGCGTCAGCTTGTTGCGAGCCGTATCGGCGCCTGGCGGCGCGGTCAGCGGGGTCGCGCAGGCCGCGAGAGTCAGTAATGCGGCGGCAATGATCGCGATCCTTGCAGAACTGTGTGATTGGATGTTCATTGACGGACTCCGGTGATACGTTGCAATTCCTGCTTCAACGTATCGATGCTCTTCTGCATCTCGTCGTTGACCGCCTTCGACTTCAACTCT
>CAZTAE010000072.1:0-10085 GCA_964611535.1 uncultured Woeseiaceae bacterium | reverse complement strand
GCAGTCTCGATATGCGAGGCGAAGTAGCAGATGCTGTACTTCCGGATATGCTTTCGCCAACATATCGTCTCGGACTAAGAACAGCAAAGAGCGAGTCTCGTGAGCGACAACACCCCTTTCGCTTCTCAGGTTGACAGCCTCAAGCCGATCGCCGACGAAAATCGCATTTTCAGTGGGATCTCCTATGTGCTTATGTGGTGGTCTTCACTGATCGTCATACAGGCATTCGTGCTCGGCCAGGGCTTTCTGCCCCCCATCGGCAAGATGAATCTGTTCCAGGCTGGCCTTGTGCTGATAGTCGCTGGAGCCCTGTTCGTGCTCATGTTCTCCCTGAACGGTCAGGCGGGGATGAAGTACGGTATCCCATATTCGGTCCAGACGCGCAGCGGTTTCGGTGTCCGCGGCTCCAAGATCGTGGAGTTCCTGCGCATAGTGCCAGCGATTATCTGGTACGGAATTGGCACCTGGATCGCCGCGCTCTCGTTCGACGGCATCCTCAGCACGCTCACCGGCTTTACTGCACCGGCCGCCAAGTACGTCTACTTTGTTGCCTTTCAGATTGCCCAGACGCTGCTGGCCTACCGCGGTATTCGGACTATGAAGTGGTTCAACGCCACCGGTTCGATAGTAATCGCCCTCGTCATGACTTACATGCTCATCCACATCGTTACTACATATGGCTTTGAAATCAGGGAGTCGTGGGCGAGTTCCGGGGATTGGGGTGCCCCCTTCTGGATGGGACTGACAGGCGCTATCGGGGTGCTCGCCACGGTGATGTTGAACATCAGTGATATGACGCGGCACCTGAAAAGCTCGCAGGGCCGGCTGTGGGTAGGGCACTTGTTGGGCGTGTTGCCGCCCTGGTTCTTCATGCTGTCGTTGGGAATCGTGGCGGGTGCATCGCTGGGCATCTGGGATCCAGTCCAGGCTTTGATGGAGCTGAGCCCCCATCCGGCAGCGATGATCGTGCTTCTCACCTTCATTCTGTTGGCGCAGTTCACCACCAATCTGACAATCAACATTCTGCCGCCAGCCCTCGTATTTATGGACACGTTCAAAATTGATTGGCATCACGGTGTCATCATCACCGGCGTGCTCGGGGTGATCTCCTGTCCCTGGCTTCTGATGGCAAATACGGAGGCGTTTTTCGGATTCATACTCTACTATTCAGCCTTCTTCGGGCCGATTCTCGGAGTGATGCTTGCCGATTACTTCGTTGTCCGGAAAAGGAAGCTCGATGTCGATTCTCTGTACGTTGCGGGGCGTACCAGTGACTATTGGTACACGGGCGGGTTCAATATCGCCGCCATGATTGCTCTTTTCCTGCCTGGCACGATAGCCATGGTCTGGTTCCTGCCGATGTCCTGGCTCATCGGACTTCCAGTATCTTTCGTGCTCTACTCGATACTGTATCCGAGAATGCAGCCCGCTGCTGCAGCACCGAGCAGACATCGCCTATGACTGGCGAGAGCCTCGCAGCCTTGCCGTACCACCGGCGTCGATATTACCGTTGCTCTTCAGTGTTACGCCAAACATTTCAGCGGCCGCCTCGCGTGTGATGTGGCCATCCTTCACGTCTTCACAGACGAGTTCGGGCGGCCGCTGCAACGGGTCGCCGTAACCTCCGCCGATTCCGCCGATGGCAGTAATGCGATCTCCAGCAGCTACCGATATCGAGGGCAACATCGACGGTAGCTCCACGATCTTGCCGGCCTTGGTTCTCAAGCGCAGCGCGGAAGGTTCACCATCCGCACCGCCGGCATAGCCCCAGGGAGCGTGCGCGTGCCCATCGCCTTCAACGCTGATGGTGCCATCGGTCAGTATCTCTACCTCCTTGATGGAGTTGAGGCCACCGCGTTGCCTGCCGGCGCCGCATGCGTCCTCGCGTAGCTCGTAGCGCGTGACCCGCAGCGGCACGTGGCTCTCGATGTCCTCAATCGGATTGTTGCGGGTATTAGCATAGAGCGTATCCACGCTGTCCATGCCATCCTTGTTCGCGCGACCACCGTAGCTGCCCTCGAAGATCTCGATGTGTACCCACTGCTGATCGGCCGCGATCCCGGAGAAGGTAATGGCCTTCAGGTTGGCAACGCCCGCGCAAACCTTGTCGGGCACCGCTGGCGCTAGCGCTCTCATCACGGTATCTGCAACGACATTGCCAGGGGCAAACCGGGCTATTGTCGGTGCAGGAAAGACCGGATTCGCGATGCAGCCCTTTGGCGCTATGATCTTCACCGGCCAGTAGAGCCCGTCGTTCTGTGGAATGTTTCCGTGTACCTCAGTGTCAAGAAGAATGGACCGCAGCGTCAGCCAGATTGCAACGTCCACTGTGCCTACGAACGGCATATTGATGGCATGGCCCGGCACCTGATCGGCTGTGCCGGTCAGGTCGACAGTGAGGTCGCTACCGGATATCGTCACAGCGACGCAGATAGGCAGCTCCTTTAACGCTGGATCATCGGAACCGAGAAAGCCGTCGAGGTAGCCGGTGGCCTTGTAGGTGCCGTCCGTTATGGCCGCTATCTGCGTTCGCATGAGTCGGTCCGAGTAATCAAAGAGATCAGCGATGGCATCGCCGAGCGTCTCCTGGCCATAGCGCTCCACGAGTTCGAGGTAGCGGCGTGCGCCAGCGTGGCAAGCTGCGATCTGGGCCTCGAGATCACCCATGACGAGATCGGAAACGCGTACATTATCGGCGATCATTTCCCAGGCGGTCTCGTTACGGCGGCCTTCCTCAACCACTTTCAACGCGCGAAAACAGAGCCCTTCGGCGTAGGAATCTGCGCAAACAACCACTCCGACGCTGCCCGGCTGGCACGAACCGATGTCGAGGTGATGCGCGGTTGTCATTGAGAAGCCGAGCAGCTTGTCCCCAAGAAAGATCGGAACGCAAATTCCAATGTCCGGACTGTGGGACGCCCCGTTGTAAGCATCGTTATGGATGATCACGTCCCCCGGGCGAAAGCTCTTTCCACGTTTCTCGAACTCGCGGATGATGCCCTTGACGTAGCCGGGAATCGGGCCGGACTGGAGCGGCGTGCTCATCGAGCATTCGCAGAGCTGGCGGCCCTCGGCATCGCAGATGGCCGCGCCAAAGTCCTCGGACTCCCGGATGATGCTGGAGTAGGCCATCCGCATGAGCTTGTGGCCCATTTCGATGGCGATGTTCTCGAGCGCGCCCTGAATGATGCTCGCTGTTACGGGATCGACGCGCTGCTTTTCCGCGAATTCCGCTTTCGTCGTCGCTGAACTCATGATGCTGATCTACCTCGGCTGGGTTTACCTCTTCAGTATGCACCGGATTGCTTTGAAATTGAACCCAAGTTCAATTATGCTCCCATCCGGTACGTGGAAAACGCGCCACCAGTGCGCGGTGGGTGAGCATGCCTCTTCAGGAGTAGCCGGCAGCCCGCCCGCCAGGTCCCGCAACTACGGACGCAGAAGGGCGGTAAAGGAAGCAGGGAGAGAACGGATGGAGATATCGAAAACATGCTTCTGATCGGCGCGGATGTTGGCGGCACCTTTACCGACCTGGTGCTAACGGATACGGACACTAACAGAACGCTCATCCACAAGGTGCCGAGCACCCCGGACGATTCGTCGTTGGCGGTCCTTGAAGGCATCCCTGAAATCTGCAAGCGCGCTGGTGTCACGCTCGATGCGATCGACCACATCTTCCATGGGACTACTGTGGCGACCAATGCGGCGCTCCAGTACCGTGGTGCGACCGCGGGTATGATCACGACCCGCGGCTTCCGCGACATTATCCATATCGGCCGGCATCAGCGCCCCCAGCATTACTCCATACAGCAGGAGATCCCCTGGCAGGAACGGCCGCTCGTTCGGCGCCGGCACCGCAAGGTCGTAACCGAGCGGATCGCACCACCCAAGGGCGAGGTGCTCATCGCGCTCGATGAGGAAGAGGTTCGCCGGAGTGCCCGTGAGCTGGCCGATGCCGGTGTTGCGTCCATCGCGATTTGCTTTCTTTTTTCCTACCTGAACCCGAAGCATGAGCACCGCGCGAAGGAAATAGTTCAAGAAGAGTGTCCCGATGTTTTCGTGTGTTGCTCTTGTGAGGTGTCGCCCCAGTTCCGCGAGTTCGAGCGCTTCACTACGGCGGCGATGAATGCCTTCATCGGGCCGCTGGTGCGCGACTACGTCAGCCGGTTGGCAACGGGGCTCAGGTCCGGTGGGTTCCGCGGCGAAGTGCATATCATGCGTTCCAACGGCGGTGTTGCTCCCGCGCGGACGATCTCCGAGCTACCTGTATACACCCTGATGTCGGGGCTGGCTGCCGGGGTGCTTGGCGGAGCATGGGTGGGTCAGCTCGCTGGACGCGACAACGTCATCACGCTGGACATCGGCGGTACGAGCGCTGATATCGGCGTTGTCACGAGCGGCCAATTCGGTGAGGCATCGGCGCGCGACACGAGAGTCGCCGGCTACCCGATACTTGTCCCTATGATCGACCTGCACACAATCGGCGCCGGCGGAGGCTCTATTGCATATACCGATGCAGCGGGCGCATTCAAGGTCGGCCCGCAGAGTGCAGGTGCCGTACCCGGTCCGGCCGCCTACGGTCAGGGTGGCACCGATGCAACCGTCACCGACGCGAACATAGTCCTCGGCCGCCTCGATACCAGTAACTTTCTCGGCGGTGCCATGAGCCTCGATCGCGAAGCCGCAGTAGACGCCGTGCAAAGGCTTGCTGATGCGCTCGACCTGTCTCTGCAGGAAGCTGCAGAGGGGATTATCGCCATCTTGAACGCGAACATGGCGAATGCCATTCGCGCCCGCACCGTGCAGAAGGGCATCGATCCGCGCGAGTATGCGCTCGTAGCCTCGGGTGGGGCCGGTCCGCTGCACGGTGCGGAGGTTGCGAAAATTCTGGGCATTCCCGAGATCATCGTTCCGCCGCATCCGGGCATCAACTCTGCCAAGGGTCTTCTGACCACCGAGCTCAAGTACGACATCGTTCAAACGTCGTTCCTGGTGTCTTCGGACATCGACGTCTCGAGTTTGAACCGGGAACTCGATGACATGGAGGCGGCGCTGAGAAAGCAGTTGCAGGCAGAGGACATTGATCCGGACGAGGCGACCTTCGAGCGCTCCTCCGACGCGCGCTATGTAGGGCAGGGCTACGAGCTGCGCCTGCCGCTGCCGCCAAGCTCAATTACCGAGGATGATTTGAAGCAGGTTCTCGATAGATTCAACGACCTGCACCGGCTGGAGTACGGCCATCACTTCGCCAACTCCCCGATCGAACTCGTCAATCTCCGCGTGACCGCGATTGGAGAGGTTCCGAAGATCGGCATTCCCGAAGCGACTGGCGGCACGTCGCTCGACGACGCCCTCATCCGCACCGATGAAACCATTTTCCGCGATGGCGTTGACCTGAAGGCCTTTGAGACCCGCTTCTATGACCGCGAGCGTTTGCCGGTTGACCAGAAGATTTCGGGCCCGGCAATTATCCTGCAGACGGACTCTACAACGGTAGTGCCACCACATTGCACGGCAGAAGCGCAGTCGACCGGTTGCCTGATTATCCGCCTCGGCAATGCAGTACCTGGAGCATGAGCGAAAGAGCGGAACAAAGACGAAAGAGAAAGCGCATCACATCCCAATGTAGCTGCTGAGACGCAGGCAAGAAATCGACTGGCGACGCATGCCCATCGGCGCAACCTGGCAAGATAATCGCAAGAGGATAAAAATATGAGACTGACATCCCTGCTCGTACTGGCGCTCGTACTGGCTGCTGTCGCGATGCCGCCTGCTGCGGCGCAGGCGATAGAAGAGATCACCGTAACCGCTGCCAGGCGTGTACAGACGCTACAGTCACTACCCACGTCAGCCACAGTATTCTCGGGCGAGGCACTCGAAAGCTTGCGCGTGTTGGAGCCGCGGGACCTCGCCGAGCAGACGCCGGGTCTGCTGACGAAGTTCGGGCCAAACGGCTTGGCGACGGTCGGCTTCTACATGCGCGGTGTGGGAATTAACGACTTCACCGGTACGGTTGACCCATCCGTGGCAGTCTATGTAGACGAGATTTTTCAACCGACGCCGGATATGCTGAACTTCGCCGTGTTCGACATGCAGCGGGTGGAGGTGCTGCGAGGTCCGCAAGGAACGCTCTATGGCCGCAATTCGACCGGTGGCGCAATCAACTTCATTACTGCTCGTCCGACGGCAGAGTTCGAGGGATACCTCCGTGCTGAGTATGGAAGCTATGAAACTGGCGCTATAGAAGGGGCAGTTAGCGGCCCGATTTCGGACACACTGCTCGGACGTGTATCTCTCCGCGGGCAGCTGAGCGGTGGTGACTCCGGCTATTCGTTCAACCGCTTCACGGACAATGACCTGGGAAGGAACGACCAGACGGCGATCCGCACCCAACTCCACTGGATTCCCAGCGATGCATTCAATGCGCGGTTCATGTACACCTACGGTGAGCATGATTCCGAGCAGGCCCTGCTACAGCATGTCGGCACCCGTGACCCAGCGAATCCGCTTGCGATTTGCGAACCGGTGCTAAATGGCCGGAGGGACGAAGGTGCTTGCGTAGACCTCGTCGGCTACTTCGATCCTGACAGTGACCCCTTCGATGGTGATGCCAACATCGATCCGGAACTCGAGTTCGATTCGAACGATTTCAATCTGACGCTTGAATGGAATCTTCCGAATTATACGGTTACGTCGATCACCGGCTACAACGACTTTTCCAAGGAGCAGAGCCAGGATATCGACTCGACCCCGTTCGTGGCGGCCGACAACTTCACCTTCAGCAATGTCGAGAATATCTCCCAGGAGATTCGCCTGACTTCAGACGAGTCGGCCCGGCTTCCGTGGATCTTCGGCTTCAACTATGCCAATACCGAAGTCGAATGGTTCCAGACGATCGACCTGAGCGCAGTCGCGGGCATCCCCACCAGCAATGGCGCGGATCAGGAGACCGAATCCTGGGCGTTCTTCGGTCATTTGACGGTGCCGATTGCCGAGAAATTCGAATTCATTGGCGGACTTCGCTTCACCAACGAGGAGCGCGACTGGACGGGAGGCACCTTCATCGGCACTTTCACCAGCCTTGATGAGGCTTTCGCCAGCGGCGCGCCAACATTGTCAGTTCTGCCGATTCCGGCAGGAGCGCCGGGTGCCGGAGGTCCGCTGGATTTCCCCAACAGCCAGACAGAGGAGAACGTCGACTTTCAGGCGGTGCTGAAGTACACACCGACCGACAGTGCAATGTATTACCTACGTATCAGCGAAGCGTTCCGGAGCGGCGGTTTCTCGTCGGCAGTGATCTTTTCGCAGGAAGCGCTCGAGCCCTATGAGCCCGAGGATCTTCTGGCCTACGAGGCAGGCTTCAAGATGTCCTTCGCCGACAATCGTGCGCGGCTAGACGCAAGCGCCTTCTACTATGATTTCAAAGGCTTCCAGGCTACCTTTGTGCGTGCCGACGAGGCTAGTGCACGGTTGCAAAATGCGGGGGACGTCGAGACATTCGGCCTGGAGGCCTCGCTCGACTGGCTGCCGACCGAGCGTCTGGACATAAATCTGGGAGTCAGCGTGCTCGATACTGAGATCGCTGAGACCTCAGTCGTTCTGTCCCCGCTCGATGGCGGTCCGGAAACAACAATCCAGGGCAACGAGATTCCAAACGCGCCCGGCTACTCTATCAACGGCCGCGTCCGGTACGATATGCCGGTAGGTTCGAACTATACAGCCAGGCTGCAGACGGACTTTAATATTGTTGATGAGCATTTCGTTGAGCCGAACAATCGGCAGTACCTCAAGGAGGACGGCTACTCGGTCGTCAATGCGCGCGTCGCGCTGGAGCCGAGCGACGGTCCGTGGCAGGCTGCCGTCTGGGTTCGCAATATCGGCGACACGGTCTATCGTTCTGCTGCACAGGACCTGGCGCTTTCACTGGGTTTCTCTGAAATCGTCCTGGGCATGCCGAGGACATGGGGGTTCGAGTTCGAGTACCAGTTCTGAGGAATGGCGGTAAAGCAACCCAGGAGTGGCCGCGCCCGAAGGCGTTCCGCGGCCCAGCCGAAGGCCGCGCTCAACGCGCGGGGTTTGCGCAGTCGGGAGCGTATGAAAAGCGCCGCCCGGGATGTTCTCAATGAGCAAGGGTATCGCAACATTCGGGTGCAGGATGTCACCCAAAGAGCGGGCGTAGCCAGCGGGCTGTTTTATCATTATTTTCGCGATCTGCGCGAGGTGGTGGCAGAGGTCAGCAGCGACTTTTTTGACGAGTTGGTCGCCGCTGCGGAGTCGCTTGAGGATTACGAGGATCCGTACGAGTGGATTTTCGAGAATCACCGCAACGTCGTAGAGCGCTTTGCACACAATCCAGGAATTCTTGCCTGTCTCTTCGGCCTTGCCGGGGACTATGAGGAATTCGACAGGATCTGGAAGAAGAACGCCCACATCTGGAATCTTCAGGTGGCTGATTTTCTGCAGCAGACGACGGACTTCGAGAAGGACAATGCGAGGGAGGTGGCCTTCATGCTGGGTGCTATGACGGAGGGCGTTATTTACCAGGCTCTGATCCGGCGTACGGAAGACCTGGCGGAGTTCTCGCAACGGCCCGAGGATATTGCCGAAGCGATCGCGGTGATGTGGTACCGGATGATATTTCTGCGTGATCCTCCGCCGGAGAAATTGGCAACGCCTGGCAGCCGGCTCGTCGGCACTCCGGCTTGAGGGGTGTGATGGGAGGCGAACTGCCGGTCGACATGGACCGCCTCTGGCGGACCATGATGGAGATGGCGAAGATCGGCGCATTACCCAAAGGAGGCTGCTGCCGCACCGCACTCAGCGTCGACGATAAGAAGGGACGCGATCTCTTCGTGGACTGGTGTCGCGAAGCCGAATGCGAGCTAAGCGTCGACCAGGTTGGCAACATCTACGCCCGTCGCCCGGGACGGGTCAATTCAAGGGCGGCTGTCGCGACCGGCAGCCATCTCGACACGCAGCCTCACGGAGGCAATTTCGATGGAATATACGGGGTTCTCGCTGGCCTCGAGGTAGTGCGTACGCTCAACGACGCCGGCGTCGAGACCGAGTTGCCCATCGACGTCATCGTCTGGACGAACGAAGAAGGGGTGCGGTTCAGTCCGCCGCTTGCCGGCTCTTCGGCATTTGCAGCCCGTTTCGATGTGCAGACCATCCACGATTCGAGAACGCTGGATGGTACGACCGTGCTCGAGGACCTGAAATCCACTGGATATCTGGGGGACGAGCGCCCGGGTCAGCGGAAGCTCAACTGCTTCATCGAAGCTCACATCGAGCAGGGCCCGATTCTCGAGGCAGGGCAGACGACAATCGGCGTCGTCACCGGTATCCAGGGTATCCGGTGGTTGCGAGTGACGCTGACGGGCAAGGATGGCCACGCCGGCACAACGCCCATGAACCGACGCCGGGATGCGCTGCTTGGTGCGGCGCGTATCATCCCGCAACTGAATGAACTGGTTGTCGATCAAGACGAGCACGGCCGCCTCACCGTCGGCCGACTCGATGTGGAGCCCAACTCGGGGGCGACGATTCCCGGACAAGTTACGTTCTATTGCGATTTGCGGCATCCGGAGATGACGACCCTCGACGCGCTCGACGAGCGCGTGGAGAAGATTGTGCACAGCGTCGCGATGGCCAGTAACCTTGAAGTGGTTATCGAACGGCCGATCAATATCGCTCCCGTCCACTTTCCTGGTGAGCTGGTGGACGTTGTCCGGGGTGCTGCAAACAAGCTGGGTTATTCGAACGTCGACATGTTAAGCGGTGCGGGCCACGATGCGATGAACGTCGCCGGTGTGGCCCCCAGCGCGATGATCTTTATCCCCTGCAAGGACGGCATCAGCCATAACGAGGCCGAGAGTGCAACACCGGAGGATCTTGCGGCAGGTGCACATACCCTATTGCACGTGATGCTGTCCCGGGCAGGTCGGATATAGGGCTGCTACCGTAAAGAACCCGTTCAGGTGCGATAGAAGCTGTTCAAGCAGCTGCCGTGGCCGAAATGATCTCAGTGCTGAGCCGTTCTCGTAAGTTCGCCACCGCACGGAACAAAGTGCGCGTTTCGGCAA
>CAZTAE010000071.1:0-10155 GCA_964611535.1 uncultured Woeseiaceae bacterium | reverse complement strand
AGAACCAGGGCCGCCGCTCGTCCGACCTGCCGCTCGTCGAGTGGTCCGTGCGCACTTTGATGTACCAGGCGCAGGAGCAACTGCACAGCTTCCTCAGGAACTTCCCGAACAGGCCGGTCGCGTTCTTCCTGAGGTGCTTCATATTTCCCCGGGGACGCACCTATTCCGCACCCTCGGACGCGCTGAGCAGGAAGGTCGTCGATATCATCACGCGAACCGGCGAGGCTCGGGAGCGGCTCTGTGAGCAGGCCTACACCACGGTGGAGCCGGGCAATCCGGTGGGGTTGCTGGAGGAGGCGCTGGCACTGTCGGAGCAGCTCGCGTCGCTGGAGGCGAAGCTGCGGCAGGCACGCAGGGAGGGGCTCGTGCACTCCGAGTACCTCGGCCACCAGATCGAGGAAGCGGAGACGGCCGGTGTCATCGCGGCGGAAGACGCCGAAAGGCTGAGAAACTACCACCGGAAGGTGTTCCATCTCATGTCGGTCGACGATTTCCCCGCAGAGGAGATCGGTCGTGCCGGCGCCGCGCGTGAAGATGCCGGGGCGGCTTCGGTCCCTGCCGGGCAGAGGAAGCGAAAGAAGGCGAAAGGCGCCGCGAGAAGCGCCGCGAAGAAGAAAGCAGGGGCCCGGAAGAAGTCTGCGAGCAGTAAGAAAAAGACGCGGGCACCGCAGCAGGACTAGCGGGCCGCCGCCGGCTCACTGCGTCTCGCGGCATTTCGCAGCTGCCTGAGCGCCTGGGACAACGATGAACGACGGCTCGGGCTCTGTCTATGAGGTGACGCTGCACGTCGACCGGGAGGTTGCGGCAGAGTTCGACGCGTGGCTGGAAACCCACGTGCGCGAGATGCTCGAACTGCCGGGCTTCGTGCGGGCCAGCACGTTTGTCGTGGAGGGGGACACGCCGGAGCGCACCGGCCGCGTCACGCAATACGTCCTCGACAGCGACGAGGCGCTGGAGGAGTACCTCGCAGGCCCCGCACGAACCATGCGGGCCGCCGCCGGCGAGCGCTTCGAGGGCCGCTATGCCGCAAGCCGCCGCGTGCTGCGTCATGCCGATTCCGCGGTCGCTGCACCGGACCGGCCCGAAAGCTGTCTGAACTGCGGCGCACCGCTGCGCGGCCAGTATTGCTCCATCTGCGGGCAGCGCGGACGCACGCGGCTCATAAGCGTGTGGGAGCTCGTGCGCGATGCAGTGGGCGATCTGTTCGAGCTCGATTCCCGCCTGTGGCGGACGATCATACCGTTGCTGATACGCCCGGGGCGGCTGACTCGGGAATACCTGCGCGGACGCCGCGTGCGATTCATGCCCCCGTTCCGGACCTACCTCGTCCTGAGCCTCGTATTTTTCCTCGTCGCCTTCTTCGATCCGCAGCAGAAGCTGGCGATACTCTACGAGGCGGAGGAGGAGACCGCCGACGGGCAGACACGCAGCCCGGAGGAAATCCGTGACGAGCTCGAGGCGGAAGGGCTTGCCATCCCGCCGCCCGAGGCGACGGAGGCGGATACGGAGGGCGGTCTGAACATCCGGATGTCGGCGGACGGACCGGACGCGAACTGCGATCTGAGCGGCTACAGCACCGAAGGAATGCCGGAGTGGCTGTCCCGCCGCCTGACACGGGAACGGCTCGAACTGATGTGCGAGCGCGTCAGCGCCGGCGGCGGCCGTGCATTCGTCGACCAGCTGCTCGACAACGTGCCGGCATCGCTATTCCTGCTGCTGCCTCTGATGGCACTGATACTGAAGATACTCTATCCCCTGTCCAAGCGTTACTATGTCGAGCACCTGCTGTTCGTCATCCATTTCCACGCGTTCTTTTTCCTCATCCTCACGCTGGAAATCCTCTTCTCGCGGCTCACGGTGCTCCTCAAGCTGCCGGACATGGTCAACAACCTGGCCGCGTTCGCCGTTGCCCTGTACATACCGCTCTACCTGTACAAGTCGATGAGACGGGTCTACGAACAGGGCCGCCTGCCGACCGTCCTCAAGTTCCTGGTGCTGCTGTTCTCGTATCTGCTCGGTTTTTCAATCATATTGGCGTTCGCCGCGTTCTATACCGCGTTTTCCATCTGATAAGGAGGAGCGGTTGGTGTACGGCAGGACAGCACCTCTGTTTGCCGCCATACTTCCGGTCCGTCGGCCTGCGGCGACAGCAGGAGTTGCCCGGTCCAGGCCGGTGGCAACACGTCGCCGGCGGTCGCCCAAGCCGCGACGTCCGGGTCCCTTCGCAGCGGGTCAGGATCACCGTCGAACAGACTGCTTGAGCGCCAAGTCCCGGAGAACTAGAATTTCCGGGCTCAGCGCCTTCGACACCTCGCCACTATTCATATGCGTACCGGCAGTCCATGGAAAGAAAGAACATAGGTATCAGCGGGCTAGCCGCCTACGTGCCCCCTTTTCGGGTGTGGCTCGACGACTGGTGCGAATGGACCGGCAATCACTGGCCGAAGATACGAGAGGTAGTCGGACGCAGCTTCCGCGTCCGCGGCCCCGACCACAGCGTCTACACCCTCGCGGCAACCGCGGTCATGCGGCTGATCGACCAGTACCGGATCGACCCGTTGCGCGTGAAGTTCCTCGGCCTCGGCACCGAATCGAGCACCGACAACTCCGCCGGTGCGATTATCGTCAAGGGGATGGTAGACAAGGCACTGGTAGCCCGGGGCACGCCGCCGATCGCGCGCAGCTGCGAGGTGCCCGAGTTCAAGCACGCCTGCCTCGGCGGCGTGTACGGAATGAAGGGCGCGTTGCGTCACCTCGCGCTCGACGGCGCCGGCAGCCAGGCGATCGTGGTCTGTGCCGATATTGCCGAGTACGCGCGCGGCAGCAGTGGCGAACCGACCCAGGGCGCCGGCGCCGTAGCCATGCTGCTCGAGGAGAATCCGAAACTTGCCGAAGTGGACCTGGTCCGCTCGGGATCGGCCTCCGACTACCGGATCATGGACTTCCGCAAACCGATGCTCAGGTTCTGCGGCCAGGATCGCAGCGAGAGTCATCAGGTCCAGGATTTCCCGGTATTCAACGGCAAGTACTCGACGACATGCTACATCGACGAGACCCTGCATGCGCTCAACGACATGTACGACAAGCGCAACCTGCGAGCTACGGATTACCTGCGCCGTTTGCAGACCGTCTTCATGCACCGGCCGTACCGGAAAATGCCAGAGACGGGTTGGGCGGTCGCGTACCTGTTTGCCCTCGGACGGGGCACTGCGGAGGACCGCGCCGAGCTCGCTTCATACTGTTACGAGGCCGGGGTCGAACCGGAGGCGCTGCTCAACGAGATGTTGAGCAAACCGGAAGTCGTGAAACTGGCCGCACCGGAACGTCTCAACTACGAAATCTATCCGCTGACCATGGCGGTCTTGCGCATCTTCCGCGCTTCGCGCCGCTATCGCCGGGAGATTCTCGACAAGCTGGCCCTGGGCAGCGACACGATGCTCGACCTGGGAAACCTCTACACCGCCGCACTGCCGGCCTGGATCGCCGCCGGCTTCGAGCAGGCGCTGGACGAGGACAGGAAGCTCGAGGGCCAGGAACTCTTGACGCTGGGCTACGGCAGCGGCGACGCCGCCGAGGTCATCCCCTTCATCGTCAGCGACGAATGGCGCGAGGCGACTGCCGCAATCGGATTCGCCAAGGCGATGGAACTCGCCGTCGACCTGACGCGCGAGCAGTACGAGGCCCTGCACGACGGCCGGCGCGTAACCGGGCTGGATTACGTTCCGCAGAACGAGTTCGTCATCGAGCGAGTCGGCTGTAGCGACCAGCGGCAGTTCCAGGACGTCGGCATCGAGTATTACCGTTACGCCGGCTGATCCGCGCCGCATCCTCGTCACCCGCCGGCAAGAAACGCCTCCAGCATCGACGCGTGCTCGTTCCTGAGGCGCGACCATTCGAGCACGAACCATGGCGTGTACTCCTGCGGGCGGAACGCCAGCTCTTCCTCGAGCTCGGCGGCGGTTACGAGCCGCGTCTCGGCAATCTCGTTCCAGTTGGGCTCGATAGGGTCCCCCGTGCGGCCCAGATACACCCAGCAGAGCTCGTGCTCCGAGCCCTGCTCGCCGTAGCTGGCGTGGTAGGTGAACTTGTAGGCGAACTCGAGCTCCGCACCGACGTTCAGCTCTTCCCTGAGCCTTCTCGCGGTAGCCTCCGTCATCGTCTCGCCGGCCCTCGGATGGCTGCAGCAGCTGTTCGACCAGTACAGCGGCCAGAGACGCTTCGCGGCGCTCCGCCGTTGCATCAACAGCCTGCCGTCCGGGTCGAACACGAACAGCGAAAAGGCGCGATGCAGCAGGCCGTCGCCGTCGTGGCAGGAGGCCTTATCGAGGTAGCCGGTCTCGTTGTCGTCCTCGTCCACCAGGACGAGCTGTTCGCTTCCGGAAGAAACGATCCTGTCAGCTGTATTGATCCCCTGCACTCCCTGTCATCCGCACGATCCTGAACCCGGCGTCGCGAAGCGCCTGCTCCACCCCCGCGGCGGTCCCGGGGCACAACGCCACGATGGAGCCGCCGCCGCCAGCGCCGGTCAGCTTGGCGCCGGCCGCGCCGCTCGAGCGCGCGATGTGCACCATCCGCTCGAGCTCCGGCGTCGATACCTCGAGCGCGTTCAGCAAGCCGTGACACAGGTTCATGAGCGAGCCCAGCGCCGCGTAATCCTGGCGGAGCAGCGCGTCGGCTCCGGCGACGCTGATCGCGTCGATCTCGTCGAAGAGCGCATTGTACCTGTCCTGCATGCGGGCATGCCGCATGGCCACCGCCCGAACCTGCTCTTTGGTCATTCCACGGGTGCCGCTGGCGGCCACCACGAGGGGCGGCGATTCCTCGAGCTCCAGCGTCCGGATTACGGGCGGCTCCGACTTCCGATACAGGAGCGGACGCCCCCAGGTCGCGAGCCGGTTGTCAATGCCCGAGGGATTGCCGTGCGCGACCTTTTCGCATTCGAACGCGAGGTCGTTGACGGCGGCATCCCCCAGGTCGAGCCCGTACACGCGGTCGAGGGCGCGCAGCACCGCGACCGCGGCCGCCGCGGAAGCGCCCAGCCCCGCGGCGGGCGGAATGCGCGAAGACAGCCGTATCTCGAGCCTCCGGTCCGACAGCCCGAGGCGTTGCAGGATCAACGAGACGATTGCCGCCGGGCCGTTCCCGGCGGACGGCGCCAGTGACCGGCGCTGGATTCCGGCGGCGTCATGCCACACGACCCGGCTTGCGTCGTGCGTTTCCGTTACCCGGGCGGTGACGGCATCCGGCAGCGGGAGCGCCAGAGCGTGCCGGCCGTAGACCGCGGCGTGCTCGCCGAGCAGGATTACCTTGCCCGCCGCCGTGCCGTGAGCCTCGCCGGCAACCCGCTCGGCCCGGACGGGGCTCGCCTCCAGCTCTTGCACGAGCTCCTCCGCCTTCCACGCCTTGACCTCGCCGCTCTCGACCAGCCCCGAGACCACGCGCTCGAAATGTTCCGGCGGCGTGCCGACGCTGGCTGCCACACTGCGCGCGTGCAGTCGCAGGTGGCCCTTCTGTATGCCCTCCGTGACCAGCGCGCGCAGCGCCGCGAAATTCTGTGCCAGCCCCACGGCGCCCATGAGCTCGACGAGCTCGCGGGCGGAACGCACGCCGGCGATCCGGAGGCTCAGGTCGACGGCGGGATTCGCACGCAGCGACCCGCCGACGATGCCCGCCTTCAGCGGCATCAGGAGCTCGCCCCGGAGCTCGCCGCCTGCGGCTGCCGACCAGCGAGTCAGCGAGCGGTACCGGCCGCCCCTCGCCGCCCAGGCATGCGCGCCGGCTTCTACGGATCGCCAGTCGTTCCCCGTAGCGATGGCAAGCGCATCGACGCCGTTCATGATGCCCTTGTTGTGCGTGGCGGCGCGGTACGGGTCGACGTCGGCGAAGTCGGCCGCCAACACGAGCGCGTCGCGCACGCGCTCTGCGCTGCCCCGGCTGACGCCCAGCGCGTCGAGCGGATAGCGGACGGTGACACGCACCAGGGACCGGTCGGCCAGGTTCGACAGGATCTTCAGAACGGCAATACCCGAGGAGAGCTCCTCGATCGCCGGAGCGATGCCCTCGCACATCGTGTTGACGATGTTGGCGCCCATGGCATCGCAGGTATCGACGAGCAAGTGCAGCAGGATCGCCGTCTGCCCGCCGGGGAGGTCGATGAGCGAGCTGTCGAGCCCGCGGGCGCCGCCGCCGCGGGCGACTAGCCGGGGCTCCAGGCGGTTCGCGAGGTCGACGAGCTCGTCTGTCGCCTCGGCGATCGCCTGCAGCGCGCGCTCCGGCTGAGCCACTCCGGTCAGCAGGATCTGGCCGGCGAGCAGCGACTCCTCGCAGGTCGACGTGAAGCCGCCGCCGGCGCGCGCGAGCTTCGCCGCGCCGCTGACGCCGGCGACGACGGAAGGTTCCTCCACCACCATCGGCACGACGTAGTCGCGTCCGTTCACGCGGAAATTCGGAGCCACGGCAAGCGGCAGGCCGAACACCCCGATGACGTTCTCGCTCATCCGCTCGGCCGTGCCGAGGCCGGTGGGCGCGGGATTCGCCTTCAGCCGCCGCGCGGTGTCGGCGTCCAGCCAGCCGCCCACCGCAAGCGCATCGATGCGCTCGCCGACCGACATGCGGTAGAAGCCGGCGAGGCGGGAATCTCTCACTTGCCCTCGGGACTTGCGGTCAGGCCGTACGGATCGAGCCTGCACGGGAGCGTCCTGAAGCCCAGGCCTTCGGCGCGGGCCGTGAATTCGCCCGTCTCCGCGCCGTGCTCCGCCAGCAGGACCCCGCTGTCGCCGCCGCCGGCGCCGCAAGGCTTGTAAACGAGCCGATACTCGCCGGCGATGTCGCAGAGATCCTGATGGCCCCCGTCGAAGACGCCGAGATCGTGGTCGTCACTGAACTTCCGGAGTACATCCACGTAGGCGCTGAACGCCGCGACGATCGCGACGTCGTTCCCCTGCTTCCAGGTCTGCAGCACCTCGGTGGAAGCTTTGGCCAGCGCGGCCGCGGTGCGCCGCGCGGCGGCGCCCTTGTGCGCCGCCGCCTGCGCAATTTTCTCGCCTGTGCTGGCGGGCCTGCCACACCAGTACAGGTCGTATTGCAGACCGGCAGGCCATTCGAGCTTCTCGACCTCCCCATCGCGCGTGTAGGCGATCACGCCCCCCTCGATCGCCGCCGCGATGTCGATGCCGCTCCCCCGGCCGCCCTGAAACGCGCTGTGTGCCGCGGCGGCCGTCGCTCGGGCCCGGTCCCGGTCGCCACCGTGCAGTGCTGCCGCCAGCGCCACGGCCAGCGCCGCGCTGGAGCCGAGCCCCAGCTTCGCGCCGCTCGCCGCGTCGAACAACGTGCGGGTATCGAGCGTGAAGGCGAGCGGCTCCGGCACTGCAGTTCCCGCCTCCCGCCAGACCTGCTGGAACAGCGCGTGTTCCCGGTGTTCGGCGCCGTCGAGCCACTCGAGCTCGCCCTGCTCGCCTGCGCGGAAATGCACAATGTCGCCGCCCGCCGCCTGCACGCTGCAGCGGCCGTCGGGCGACGGCAACACTGCAACCCGCGCGCGGCAGTTGACTGCCATAGCAATCGCCGGCGCCCCCTGCAGCACGGCGTACTCGCCGGCCACGACGGCTTTACCCGGAGCGCTGGTCGAGTACTTCACCGCATCACGACGCGGGCGCCGCTGCCCAGCCCGCATGACCGGATCCGGCTCACACCGGCGCAGGCAGACAGGGCCTCGCTGACCTCGTCTTCCGCCTCGGGCAGGCACACCGCCTTGACCTGCGGCCCCGCGTCGATCGTGAAGAACACGGGCAGCCCCGCCCGCTGCAGCTCGCGAACCACTTCCATGCAGGCGAGCGTCGCGCTGTTCCAGTAGACGATCGGCGGCCGGGAAGTCCACATGAGGGAGTGCATCTTGAGGCAATTGTGCTCGGAGACCGCGGCGAGCGCCGCAAAGTCCCGGTCAGCGACCGCACGACGCGCCCGCTCGAGGTCGCCATCCTGCTGCGCCACCCAGCTGCACCAGAAGGGCGAGGTGGCGGCGCTCGCCTCCATCGCCTCGGTGGACCCGATCCGCTTCTCGCGTTCGTCGGTCACCGCAACGATGATCCGCAGCGGCCAGGAGGTCGCATCCGCGATACTGGCGACACCGATGTCGTCGAGCTCGCCGCAGGTCGGCCGCAGCTCGACGATGCCCTCGAAGAGCGAGCGCGCGGCGGACCCGGAAGCCGCACCGGCGAATCTCGCCAGAGTGAGGGTATCGTGCGGCAGGTCGGCCGCCACGCTCGCCGCCTTGACGAGCGCGGCGAAAGCCGAGGCGGAGGACGCGAGACCTGCGGCCAGGGGGAAGTTGCTCTCGCTCACGACCGTCGCCGCCGGCCTCCGTGCGCCCAGCAGGCGATCGAGACAGGCGGAAACGCGAGCAAGCATGCGGGGGCTCTCGCGGCCGTTCACGGCCAGCCGGTCCGCTCCCTGCGCCGGCTGCAACTCGACCGACGTACGCGTGCGCAGGCTGTCGAGGGTCAGGGACAGCGAGCCGACCGCCGGCAGGTTCCTGCCGGCGTCGCGCTTGCCCCAGTACTTGACCAGCGCAATGTTCGGTTGTGCTTCTGCAACAACGCTCAAGATGAGGTCCCGGGATGGTTCGCCGGCGGGGATGAAATTATAGCGGACGACCCCCGCGGGCGCCGTATCGGTGTAGGCTAGCGCCACCTGTTGCCGAGGAATCGCGTGGCCGCCGCCTTCGCCGAAAAAGTAGCCGCCTACAGCGAACGTATCAGCGAATGTCTCGAAAGGACATTGCCGCGCGCCGACGAAACGCCGCGGCGGCTGCACGAGGCGATGCGGTACGCGGTTCTGAACGGGGGGAAGCGCGTGCGGCCGCTGCTCGTGTACGCGACCGGCGAGTGCCTCGGCGTCGATCCGGAGCGGCTGGACGCGCCGGCCGTCGCGGTCGAGCTGATCCATGCCTTCTCGCTGGTGCACGACGACCTGCCGGCGATGGACGATGACGACCTGCGCCGCGGCAACCCGACCGTGCACAGGCAGTTCGATGAGGCGACGGCGATTCTCGCGGCGGATGCCCTGCAGCCGCTCGCCTTCCGCCTGCTGACCACGGCACCGGCCATCACCGACAGCGAGGCCGTGCGGCTGGTCCGCCTCATCGCCACCGCCTGTGGCTCGCACGGCATGACGGGCGGGCAGTCGATCGACCTGTACTCGGAGGGCCGGTCCCTGACCCGCGGGGAACTCGAGGAGATGCACAGCCTGAAGACCGGCGCGCTCATTCGCGCGGCCGTCCTGGCGCCCTGCTGCCTCTGCCGGATAGACGAGGCGCGTAGCGCCGCGTTCGAGCGCTTCGCCGACCGCATCGGCCTCGCTTTCCAGGTGAAGGACGACCTGCTGGACGTCGAGGGAGAAACCGGGATCATCGGCAAGCGCGCGGGTGCGGACCAGAAGCTGGCCAAGGCCACCTGGCCCTCCCTGTTCGGCGTCGAGGAAGCAAGACGGCGCTGCGATGAGCTGCTGGCGGAGACCCTGCACTCGCTCGACCGAGTCGGGCCGGGTGCCGATACGCTGCGCTCGCTGGCCCGCTATATCGTCACGAGGGCCGAATGACCGCGGACTCACGCCGGATCCTGCACGTCGACATGGATGCGTTCTATGCGTCGGTCGAACAGCGGGACGATCCGGCCCTGCGGGGCAGGCCGGTGGTCGTCGGCGGCGGCAGCAATCGCGGCGTGGTCGCCGCGGCGAGCTACGAGGCACGGAAATACGGCATACGCTCGGCCATGCCGATGCGGGACGCCTGCCGACGCTGCCCGGAGCTCGTGCGCATCCCCATGCGCATGTCGCATTACAAGGCGGTGTCCGCGGAAGTGTTCGCGATCTTCCGCGAGTACACCCCGCTCGTCGAGGGTCTCTCGCTGGACGAAGCATATCTCGACGTCAGCGCGAGCCTCACGCTCTTCGGCGACGCGGTTACGATCGCGCGGAGCATCAAGGTCCGCATCGCGGCGCAGACAGCCCTGACCGCCTCTGTCGGCGTGGCGCCAAACAAGCTCGTGGCAAAGATCGCATCCGACCTCGACAAGCCGAACGGTCTCGTGGTCATCGCGGAAGATGATATCCGGCGCGTGCTCGATCCCCTGCCGGTGCAGGTCATTCCCGGTATCGGTC
>CAZTAE010000070.1:0-10432 GCA_964611535.1 uncultured Woeseiaceae bacterium | reverse complement strand
GCGAGCACCACGACGTTCGCGACGGTGCCGAGTTCCGTCACGTCGAACCGGACGGTGACGGACCCCTCGAGGCCCCGGCGCGCCGCCCCGGGCGGGTACGCCGGCTGGACGTTCATCACGGTGACGAGCGGGCTGGTCGACTGGCCGAAATCGAAGGTGTCCGGGTCCGAAGGTGCCGGCGGCGGAGTCGTCGGCAGGGCGACGGTCCCGACGTCGTCGCCGTCGGACGCCGGTTCCCGGCGGGGTTCGGCCACCGGCGGCGGAATCCGGTCCGGCACCGGCTCTTTCCGGACCACCTCCTCCCGGGCGGGCACATGGACCCACTGGAGCACGAAGCGGGGCGGGGGGTCCGTCACGACCTCCGGCCCCGAGGCGATGAGGGCCTGCATGAGCCAGAGTATTCCGGCGGTCATGACGAAGCCGAGCGGAGCGGATGAGAAGTAACGTGCGGTCATGTGCCCCTCCTCCTGTCGACAGCGGCGTTCTATGCCTCGTGCTTAAAGGTATCAGGCCAGTTACCTCGAATCAACAGGTATATGGCTTGTCTTACCTTGTCGTTCATGGTATTTGTGCGTGGAGTCGGAGGTATCGCGCATGGCCCAGACCAATCCCCCGTTCATGACCGGAGTCCCGGAACTGCTGCTGCTCCGGCTGCTGGCGCAGCGGGAGATGTACGGCTACGAAATCGTGAAACAGGTGCGGCTGGCGACGGGCGAGGCGATCTCGCTCGGCGAAGGCGTCATCTACCCGGTGCTGCACGGCCTCGAGCGCAACGGAGCGCTCCGGGCCAAGCGGAAGGCCGTGGACGGCAGGACCCGCGTCTACTATTCGCTGACCGCCAGGGGGCGCCGGCGACTCGACCGGCTCCAGGGGGAATGGCGGCGGATCCAGGCGGGGGTCTCGGCGGCGCTGGAGAATCCCGCGCATGCGTGAGCCGGACTTCAGCTCGCTTGAGCGCCGGCTCCTGTCGCAGGGCATCGCACCGCGGCACGCCGTGCGCATGGCAGAGGAACTGGCGGGCCACTTCGACGACCTGCGCCGGGAAGCCGAAGCGCAGGGATGGGACCCGGCGGAAGCCGGTCGGGTCGCGCGGGAACGGCTGGGCCCGGAGGAGACGATTGCCGCGGCGGCCGTGGCCCGACGCGAGCTCAGGACGTGGACCTGGCGCCATCCGAGGGTCGCGAGGCTCGTCCTGCCGGCGGTGTACGTCGTTCTGCTGCCGGCCGCGCCGGCGTTCTCCGGCACCGCCCATTCCGCCAGCATCATGCGCTGGACCGCGAGCCTGACGCTCAGCGCTGCCTTCACGGCCCTGTTGCTGCTGGTACTGCAGCTCTCGATCAGTCTTTCCTGATTCGCCGCAGCGCCCGGCTGTCCCTGCAGCGGCTGCGGTGCAGCACTCGCTCCCGCGCTCTGACGCAGCTTGACACGCCCCGGCCGTTTCCGTCTCATGGCCCGAGGGAGGTGTCCGCATGAGCGGCAGGGATCCTGTCGTAACCCTTTCGCCGCGCGACTACGACGCGGTCCTGCTCGACCTCGACGGCGTGCTGACACGGACCGCCGATCTGCATGCGGCCGCGTGGAAGCGGCTGTTCGATGACTACCTCAAGGATCGCTCGGAGGAGACGGGCGAGCCATTCGACGAGTTCGACATCGACGGCGACTATCGCCGCTACGTCGACGGCAAGCCGCGGTATGACGGCGTCCGCGCGTTCCTTGCTTCGCGCGGCATCGAGCTGCCCTTCGAGGCCAGCCATGACGGGCAGCCGAGCGTTCGCTCGCTGGGCGAACAGAAGGACCGATACTTCCTCGAGCGGCTGGGCCGGCAGCCGGTGGAGGTGTTGCCCGGCGTCGTCGAGCTGTTGCGGACCCTGCGGGACCAGGACCTGCGTACTGCGGTCGTGTCATCCAGCAGGAACTGCGGGCCGGTGCTCGAGGCTGCCGGACTCGATTACCTGTTCGACGTCCGCGTCGACGGCAATGACATCGGCCGCCGCGGACTCGCGGGGAAGCCGGCGCCGGACACCTTCCTCCAGGCAGCCCGGGAACTGGACGTCGATCCGACCCGCGCGGTCGTCGTGGAGGACGCGATCGCCGGCGTGGAAGCCGGACGTGCCGGCGGCTTCGGGCTGGTGATCGGCGTGGATCGCAGCGGCGAACTGCAGGCCCTGCACGACGCCGGCGCCGACGTCGTCGTCGCCGACATGAGCCAGGTCCGGGTCGCCGCAGAGTCGCCCTCCGGCTGGTCCCTCGTCTACGAGCGTTTCGAGCCGCTACGGGAAGGCACGCGCGAGGCCCTTTGCACGCTCGGCAACGGCTACTTCGAGACCCGCGGCGCTTTCTGCTGGGCGCATGACGACGAGGTCCACTACCCCGGCACGTACCTCGCCGGCGGCTACAACCGCCTGCAGACCGAGATCGGCGGCCGGGTGGTCGAGAACGAGGACCTGGTCAACTTTCCGAACTGGCTCAGCCTCCGGTTCCGGATCGCCGGCGGCGAGTGGTTCGATCTGCGCGCCGTGCAGATCCTGGCGTACCGCCAGGAGTTGCATCTCCGGCGCGGCCTGCTGCTGAGGACGATTCGTTTCGAGGACGACGCCGGCCGGCGCAGCACCTTGAGCGAATGTCGCTTCGTTTCCATGGCAAACATGCATTTCGGCGGCTTCGAGCTGACGCTGACGGCGGAAAACTGGTCGGGAAGCGTCACCGTGTGCTCGATGATCGACGGGCGGATGGTGAACGCGGGCGTGGCGGTATACCGGCACTTCAACAACCGGCACCTGGAGACCGTGGGCGGCGAGGAGATCGACGCGAGCACCGTCCTTCTGGTCACCCGCACGAACCAGTCGCGGATCCGCATGGCGCAAGCAGCGCGGACGACCGCTTTCATTGACAGCGAGAGCGTTGCCGCCCACCGGGAGGTGGTACGGGAGCCGGATTGCATCGGGCAGCAGTTCGAGGTCGACGTCGGGGAAGGCGCTTCGCTGCGGCTCGAGAAGACCGTCTGCATCTTCACCTCGCGCGATCACGCCGCCTCCGAGTGCGCGGTCGCCGCGCGTAAGAACATCCGGAGAGCGCCGCGGTTCGCGCTGCTCCTGTCCGATCACGTGCTCGCCTGGAAGCATCTGTGGCGCCGCTTCGACATCCATCTCCAGCCGTCCGACCGGCGCTTTCCGCTGAACGTGCCGATGCTGTTGCGGCTGAACATGGTGCACCTGCTGCAGGCCGTGTCGCACAACTCGATCGGCCTCGACATCGGCGTGCCCGCGCGCGGCTGGACGGGGGAGACCTATCGGGGACACATCTTCTGGGATGAGCTGTTCATATTCCCGTTTCTGAACTACCGGACGCCGGAGATCACGCGTTCGCTGCTCATGTACCGGTACCGGCGACTGCCCGAGGCGCGGGCCGCCGCTGCGAGGGCAGGGCTGGAGGGCGCCATGTTTCCGTGGCAGAGCGGCAGTGACGGCCAGGAGGAGACACAGGAACTGAACTTCAATCCGCGCTCGGCCCGCTGGGTGCCGGACAACTCCTGCCTGCAGCGGCACGTGGGCAGCGCGGTCGCCTGGAACGTCTGGCAATACTTTCAGGTGACGGACGACGTCGAGTTCCTGCAGTTCTACGGCGCGGAGCTCATCCTCGAGATCGCGCGCTTCTGGGCCAGCATCGCTCAGTACAACCCGGCGCGCGAACGCTACGAGATACACGGCGTGATGGGCCCCGACGAGTTCCACGACGGCTATCCGGATGCGCCGGACCCCGGGCTGAACAACAACGCCTACACCAACGTCATGGCGGTCTGGGTGCTGCGGCGCGCGCTGGACGTGCTCGAGCAGGTCAGCGATATCCGGCGCGCCGAGCTGACCGCGAGCTTGCGCATCTCCGTTGATGACATCGAACGGTGGGAGGATATCAGCAGGCGCATGTTCGTCCCGTTCCACGGCGACGGGATCATCAGCCAGTTCGAGGGCTACGAAGACCTCCTCGAGCTGGACTGGGAGGCCTACAGGATGCGCTACGGGAACGTCCAGCGTCTCGACCTGATCCTGGAGGCGGAAGGCGACAGCGCAAACCGCTACAGGCTTTCCAAACAGCCGGACGTGCTGATGCTGTTCTATCTGTTTTCTCCCGAGGAACTCTGCGGGCTCCTGGGAGAGCTGGGCTGCGCGTTCACTTCCGGCGATATTGCGCGCAACGTCGCCTACTACGACTGCCGCTCCTCCCACGGTTCGACGCTCTCGCGTGTGGTGCATGCCTGGGTGCTGGCGAGAACCGACCGTCCGCGCGCGATGACCTACTTTACGGAGGCCCTGCAGAGCGATGTGGAAGACATCCAGCAGGGCACGACCGCGGAGGGGGTGCATCTCGGCGCGATGGCGGGCACGGTCGATCTCGTGCAGCGCGTCTCGACGGGTATCGAGGTCAGCGAGGACGTCCTGAGGTTCGATCCGGAGCTGCCGCCCGAGGTCGAGCGGCTCGACATGCGCATCCGCTATCGCGGCCACCCGCTCGATCTGCGGTTGACACGGGACACCCTGACCGTGCGCGGCCACGACACGCCCGCGGCTGCCATCCGCCTGGCCTGCCGGGAAGAGGAGCATGAGTTCACCGGTGGCAGCACGCGCGCGTTCCGGCTCGCGCCGCCCCGGTGAATCCCTGCTCGCCGGCGCCATGACTCTGCGCGAATGCCTCGAGCCCGCCGGGCAGCGCACAGCAAGCGGAACGCGAAATCCTCTTTCGCCGAGGAGGGCGGCGCGATGACGCACGACGCCGGCCCGCGCGGCCGCGGCCTTGCCGCTGCGTTGCTGGCCGCGCTGGCGTGGTTCGGTGCCCACGAGCTTTCCGTCCTTGTGTCCCTCGTCGCCTTCTCGGGCGGCCTCTGGATCTTTCTCGAGGTCGCGGACGAGGTCATCGAGGGCGAGACCGGGCGCATCGACCGCGCGCTCCTCCTGGCGCTGCGCACCGGGGAAGGTCGGGCCGATCCGGCGGGACCGGGATGGGTCGAGGAGATCGGGCGTGATTTCACGGCCTTCGGCGGAACGGGCGTCCTCACGTTCGTCGCGCTCGCCGTCATCGGCTACCTGCTTTTGGCTGGCCGACGGCGTACGGCGCTGTTCACCGCGATCGCCGTGGCCGGCGGACTGCTGATCAGCACGCTCCTGAAACTCGGCTTCGACCGGCCGCGGCCCGACCTCGTGCCGCACGAGTCGATCGTCTACACGGCGAGCTTCCCGAGCGGCCATTCGATGATGGCGGCCGTCACCTACCTGACGCTTGCTGCCATCCTGATGCGCGTCCACCGTTCCCGACTGCTGAAGGCCTATCTCCTGATCGTGGCGACGGTGCTCGTTCTGCTGGTGGGCGTGAGCCGCGTTTACCTGGGGGTGCACTGGCCGACGGACGTCGTGGCGGGCTGGTCGGCGGGTGCGGCCTGGGCGGCGCTCTGCTGGCTCGCCGCGCGCTGGCTGCAGCGCCGCAGGATGGTCGAGGCCGACGACGCCTTTTCGCCAAATACCGATGCTGCATAAGGAAAATTGAACAGTTGCGGTAGCTTTCTGTCCATTTCCGGCGTTCGCGCGCGACAAACAAGACAGCATCGTCCCTTGACAACTATAGAATGAACGTTCATTCTCCGCGTCCCGGCACAGGCCGTCCCCGTGTCGTACCCCAATGGTTTTCACCGGAACCTCGAACCATGCACGAGCCTTTGCGCCTTCCGATAGCGCTACCGCTGATCCTGCTCCTGCTGGTCGCCGGCTGCGGCGGCGATGGCGAAGCACAGCAGCAGGAGATGCCGCCGCCGCAGGTCACGGTCGTGACCCTGCGCACGGAGCCCGTCACCCTGACCCGGGAGCTCCCGGGCCGCACTACCCCGTACGTGGTCGCCGAGGTGCGTCCGCAGGTGACCGGCATCGTCGAGGAGCGGCTGTTCACCGAGGGCAGCGTCGTGGAGGCGGGGCAGCCGCTGTATCAGCTCGACGATGCGACCTACCGGGCCGCCTGGAACAGCGCCCGGGCGTCGCTCGCGCGCGCGGAAGCGTCGCTCGAAGTCGCGCGGCTGAATGCCGAGCGGGCGGCCGAGCTGGTCAAGGCGAACGCGGTCAGCCGCCAGGAGCACGAGAATGCCGTGGCTGCGCTGGAGCAGGCAAAGGCGGACGTCGGCGTGGCCGAGGCGCAGGTGGCAGCAACTGCCGTGGAGCTGGGCTACGCGCGGATCACGTCGCCGATCACGGGCCGCATCGGCAAGTCCACGGTCACCCAGGGCGCGCTGGTAACGGCGGATCAGCCGGAGCCGCTCGCCACGGTGCAACAGCTCGATCCCATCTATGTCGATCTGACGCAGTCGGCGAGTGAGCTTCTCGAGCTTCGCCGGGCACTCGCGGTCGGCTCGATACGGGAAGCCGAGGGAATGCCGGTGGTCATACTGCTCGAGGACGGCACCCGCTACGGCGAGGAAGGGCAGCTTGCCTTCACGGACGTCGCCGTGGATCCCTCCACCGGCAGCTTCTCCCTGCGCGTGGTGGTGCCGAACCCCGACCACATGCTGATGCCCGGGATGTACGTGCGGGCCGTGATCAGCAACGCCGTGCTGGAGGAGGGTCTGCTCGTGCCGCAGCAGGGCATCGCGCGGGACCCGCGGGGCAACGCCAGCGCGATGGTCGTCGCGGAAGACGGCACCGCGGCGGTGCGTCCGGTCGAGGTCTCCCGCACGATCGGCGACAAGTGGCTGGTGCAGGACGGCCTGGCGGCCGGCGACCGGGTCATCATAGAGGGCCTGCAGAAGGTCCAGCCCGGAATGCCGGTGCAGCCGAGCGAGGCGGAACCGATGACTGCAGGCGCCGACGCCGATGTGCCCGCCGGCGACGCCGCTGCCGCCGGTTCGTCCCGCCTGTAAAGAGGAAGGGCCACAGTGGCACAGTTCTTCATCGGGCGGCCGATATTCGCCTGGGTCATCGCGATCATCATCATGCTCGCGGGCGCGCTGTCGATCACGCAGCTTCCGGTGTCGATGTATCCCACCATCGCCCCGCCGTCAGTCACGATCAGCGCAAACTATCCCGGCGCTTCGGCGCGGGTGGTGGAGGACTCGGTGACGCAGGTCATCGAGCAGAACATGAAGGGGCTGGACGGGCTCCTGTACATGTCGGCAACGAGCTCCTCCAGCGGCAGCGCGTCGGTCAGTCTGACGTTCGACAACTGGGTGAACCCGGACATTGCGCAGGTGCAGGTGCAGAACAAGCTGCAGCTCGCGATGCCGCTCCTGCCGCAGGAGGTGCAACGGCAGGGCGTCAGCGTCAGCAAGCAGAGCACCGGCTTCCTGATGGTCATCGGCTTCGTAGCCGAGGACGAATCGATGACGCGGAACGACATCGCCGACTACATTTCGGCAAACGTCGTCGACCCGATCAGCCGCGTTCCCGGCGTCGGCAACCTGCAGGCGTTCGGCTCCCAGTACGCGATGAGGATCTGGCTCGACCCGAACAAGCTGGATACCTATCAGCTGACGCCGATGGACATCATCGCCGCGGTCCAGGCCCAGAACCAGCAGGTCGCGGTCGGCCAGCTCGGGGGCACGCCGGCGGTCGAGGGGCAGCAGCTGAACGCCACGATAACGGCCCAGAGCCGGCTGCAGACGCCGGAAGAGTTCCGCGAGATCGTCGTGCGCAGCAATCCCGACGGCTCCGCGCTCAAGCTCGCGGACGTGGCGCGCGTGGAGCTCGGCGCACAGAACTACGGTTTCATCGGCCGCTATAACCAGCAGCCGGCGAGCGGGCTGGCCGTGATGATGGCGACGGGCGCGAACGCCCTCGAGACGGCGAGGGCGGTCGAGGAGCGCGTGGCGGAGCTGGAGCCGTTCTTCCCCGAGGGGCTGACGACGGTCATTCCGTTCGAGACGACGCCGTTCGTCCGCACGGCCATCCAGAACGTCGTGCAGGTGCTGTTCGAGGCGGTCGGCCTCGTGTTCCTGGTGATGTTCCTGTTCCTGCAGAACCTCCGCGCCACGATCATCCCGACGATCGCGGTTCCGGTAGTGCTGCTCGGCACCTTCGGGGTACTGGCGGCGCTCGGGTTCTCCGTCAACATGCTGACGATGTTTGCGATGGTGCTGGCGATCGGTCTGCTGGTCGACGACGCGATCGTCGTCGTCGAGAACGTCGAGCGCCTGATGTCGGAGGAGGGCTTGTCGCCTGCCGAGGCGGCACGGAAGTCGATGCGGCAGATTACCGGCGCGCTGGTGGCGATCGGGCTGGTGCTGTCAGCCGTGTTCGTGCCGATGGCGTTCATGGCGGGCGCGACGGGCGTCATCTACCGGCAGTTCTCGGCGACCATCGTCTCGGCGATGGCGCTGTCCGTGCTGGTGGCGATCGTGCTGACCCCGGCGCTGTGCGCGACCATCCTCAAGCCGTTGCCGAAGGGCGAGCACTACGCAAAGGGACGGTTCTTCCGCTGGTTCAACCGCAACTACGATCGGGCCACGAAAAAGTACCGCCAGGGAGTGCGCGGGATGTTGTCGCGCAGCGGTCGCTTTATGGCGGTTTTCGCCGTGATGTTGGCCGTGATGGCGGTCCTCTTCCTGAACCGCCCCAGCTCCTTCCTGCCGCAGGAGGACCAGGGGACGCTGTTCGCGCAGGTGCTCGCGCCCGTCGGTGCAACGCAGGAACGCACCATGGAATCCGTCGTCCAGCTGGAGGAGTACTTCCTCGAGCAGGAGCCGGCTGTCGAATCCCTCTTCACGGTGCAGGGCTTCAGCTTCTCCGGTGCGGGGCAGAACAACGCCATGGGCTTCATCAGGCTCAGGGACTGGAGCGAGCGCACCTCCGAGGAGCTGGGCGTGCAGGCGGTCGCCGAGCGGGCCATGACGGCGCTCAGCCAGATCCGCGATGCGATGGTGTTCGCATTTGCGCCCCCTGCGATGCCCGAGCTCGGTACGGCAGCCGGGTTCGCGTTCTATCTTCAGGACAACGCCGGTCTCGGCCACGACGCGCTGGTCGACGCGACTGACCGGTTTCTGGGGGCGGCGGCGGACAGCCCGATGCTCGTGAACGTGCGCCACAACGGACAGCCGGACGCGCCACAGTTCCGTCTCGACCTGGACATCGACAAAGCGAGCGCCCTGGGCCTGTCGGTCGGCGACATCAACGCGACGCTGCAGGCGGCCTGGGGCGGCCAGTACGTGGACGATTTCATCGACCGCGGCCGCGTCAAGCGGGTTTACGTCCAGGCGGACGCGCCGTTTCGCATGGTGCCGGAGGATTTCAGGCTATGGTCCGTGCGCAACAATCAAGGCCAGATGGTGCCGTTCTCGGCATTCGCGACCTCCTACTGGGATTACGGCTCGCCGCGGCTCGAGCGCTATAACGGCGTGGCCGCGATGGAAATCAACGGCGAAGCGGCGCCGGGCGTGAGCTCCGGGGATGCGATGGCCGAGGTCGAGAGGCTGGTGGCGCAACTGCCGTCGGGCTTCGGGCTCGAATGGACGGCGCTGTCGTACCAGGAGCGGCAGGCCGGCGCGCAGACGCCGCTCCTGTACACGCTTTCGATCCTGATCGTCTTCCTCTGCCTCGCCGCGCTCTACGAGAGCTGGTCCATTCCGACTTCCGTCCTGATGGTGGCGCCGCTCGGCGTGCTGGGCATTTCGCTTGCGGCGACGATCTTCGGGCAGGAGCGCGACGTCTACTTTCAGGTCGCGATGCTGACCACTATCGGACTCACCAGCAAGAACGCGATCCTGATCATCGCCTTCGCCAAGGATTACATCGAGCAGGGCATGGAGCTGGTCGAGGCGACGATGCAGGCCGTGCGCGACAGGTTGCGTCCCATCATCATGACTTCGCTCGCTTTCGGCGGCGGCGTCACGCCGCTGGCGATAGCGAGCGGCGCCGGTTCCGGCGCGCAGAACGCGATCGGCATCGGCGTGCTGGGCGGCATGATCGTCGGCGCCTTCCTCGGCATCTTCTTCATTCCGCTCTTCTTCGTGGTGATCCAGCGACTCTTCGTCCGGCGCTGGCGCAGGCGGCCGGCCGAAGATTCCCGCGGTGAGCCGGTGCCCGCCGGAGAAGGGCGTGCGTAGACCGGTGCAAAAGATCCTGCTGGGGGCAATGCTCGCGGCGGCGGGCGGTTGCGGCGTGCTCGAACCGGCATTGCCCGAGGCCGAGCCCGGCGTTCCCGCGGAATGGCCCGAGCCGCCGACGGGCGCGCGGGGCGAAGCGGCCGAGTCCCGCGCGCCGGAGAGCGAGCAGTCGTCGGCGAGGACCATCCCCTGGCGTGACTTCTTTACCGACGCCCGGCTCGAGGAGCTGATCGCCCGCGCGCTGGAGAACAACCGCGACCTGCGCACCGCCGTGGCCAACGTGGAGCGCGCGCGAGCGCTCTACCGGATTCAGCGCGCGGACCGCGTGCCGTCGCTCGACGTTACCGGCACAACGACGCGCGG
>CAZTAE010000069.1:0-10604 GCA_964611535.1 uncultured Woeseiaceae bacterium | reverse complement strand
GCTGACTAGCTCCTGCGGCGGCGCATCTCTGCCACTGGACATCATAGGAAATACAAAGCACCTGTCGATAAGAACACGTATAGCTTGCAGATTGTTCCGAGCACATGGTTTACACATTTCGGCATTTGGGGGAGTTCCAGATGCCCTGGCAAAGAGTATAAGCCAATGGACGAACGCCTCAGATTCATAGCCCGCCTCCAGGAAGGCGAGAAAATGGCGCCCCTGGCCGGGAGTTCGGCATTTCGCGGGTCACCGGCTACAAGATCTTCAACCGCTACGAGGAATGCGGTCTGGATGCGCTCAACGACCGCAGCCGGACACCCTACCGGCAGTCCAACCGCCTGCCCTACCAGGTCGAGCGCACCATCCTCGGCATCAAGCACGAGCACCCCTCCTAGGGAGCTCCGAAGACCCGCGACAAGCTCGCCCGTCAGTACCCGAGGTGAGGACCCCGGCGAGGACCAGGTCTGGCTGGTCAGCTTCCTCGCCTATGATCCAGGCTTCTTCGATACGGAAAAGGGTCGGGTGGAACCGGCCCCGAATCCCTTCCTGCCGGACAGGCTGTTAACCATGTGTCCAGAATAGACTGTAAACCATGTGACCGGAATGGACCAAAGGGAAATGGCGCGCCCGGAGAGATTCGAACTCCCGACCGCCTGGTTCGTAGCCACCAAAATCAATGTAAGTCGCTGATCTGAAAGGCTGGAAAGACGGCGTCCGTTGCGTAGAGCGCCCTACAAAGTACAACAACGCACGACGAGTGTCGGCAAATTGTCGGCAGCCCCAAACGCCACGCACTCTCTGTCCCCTGATTATGCCGGCGGCAAAAGCGTGAATTCTTGTCGGCCGCCTATGCGATAGATCGAAAAGTCTCGCTGATCCGTCGTGAATACGAGGTTGGTCCCGATATCCTCCGCCAGAGCAACGAGCGTCGCGTCGGCATAATCTATAGGCAGATCGCGATACTGCTCGATAAGGGAGCGGGCTCTGCGCAAGGACGCGTTGCTTGCGGGAACGAGAATCGCACCGCCGGACAGCAGAAAGTCGAGGCAAGCTTCGGGGCCGCCGCGCACGCGCGCCAGCAGATGAATGGCTTCCGTCAGGACCGCTTCGGTCGTAACGACCTCACCCGACCAGGTCTCGAAGTACTCCGTAAAAGCGACATGTTGGTGCTGGCGTCGGTCGAGAAGGGAGACGAGTGCGCCCGTATCGAGCAGCAGCTCACCGGCCACGGCTCAGCGACTCGATCACGTACTCGCGGTGGCGTTCGGCCAGATCCGGTATGCCCGAATCGAGCGATCCAATGAGGTGTCGTACTCGCGCGGCAGGCGGCTGCTGCCGGTCGGCGGAGGTCTGCAGGTAGCTCCGCAGCGCCTGCCGCACGAGCTCGGAGCTCTTCAGGCCCGTGCGCCGGCTGGCCCGATCAAGGGCTTCCCGCAGATCGCGTGGGATGCGAATTGTGAGCTGATCCTCCATAGCGCACTGCATTGTAGTGCAATGTGTTGCAGACGGCAATCTTTAGAATTTAGCAAAGCAGATCCGTAATCGGAGCGGCGTACGTCGTCATCACCAACAAATGTACGGGGGAATGTCATGCCCAGTCGCAGACCGGTGCCATTGGCATCCTTCACCGGCGCGCGCGGACGGGCTTTCAGAACCTGGGTCTCATCGAGTTTGCAGGTCTACAGACCGTGCTGTCCTGGTCGACGTCGCTCGACAACTACGGCGACCTGGACCTCTCCCTCAATCACCTGTACACCGATAAGCAGCACGAGACTCCCGGGTCCGGCAATACCATGCGGCTCGAAGGAACGATCGGCCGGTCGAAGCACCGCGTAAGCGCGACCGCGACGCGGTCACTCGGCGACTGGACGGTGTTCAACCAGTTCCGCTGGCTCGATGGAGCCGTGTTCAGCAATGCCGACGACGAGTTCACGCGCACCGTGCCCGGCGTGGGAAGTTGGCTCGTCGTGGACACCGGCATCGCCTATGCCCTGAACGACAACATCGAGCTCCAGCTCAACATAGACAACCTGCTCGATCGGGAGATGCCGTACCCGGCGGCCGCAAGTGGCTTGGGCGAGACGACGTACTTTTCGGGGGTTATGGGCCGTTGCGCGACCTTCACCGCTCGCGCCCGCTTCTGAACAACGGATGCGAGGGACGTAGTCGGGAGCCAATGCCGGTGCGCACCGGCACTGGCGACCTCCGCTCCCGCTGTTGCCGGGCCGTCGCCGACGACATTACCGACGCCGTTGACAGGCGAGAGGAACCGGCCTACCGTCGCCGGCCATGAATACAGCGCGGCGCGCCGTGCGCGCGATGCTCGCCTGCCCGCGCCGCCGGGATCGCCGGCTCACATAAGGCCTCTTATACGCACTATCCACGCAGGCGCCGGCTTATACACAGGATTTTCAGGCGTTGACGATCGCCTGCGGCCGATGCTAGCGAAATTCTGCACAGCCCTCATATCCGCGCAGACTGGATGAGGCAGGGCCGTTTCTGAACATGGCGCGTCCAGCGCCTGAATCCGGACCTTTCTACACCTTTCTACATACAAAAAGAGCCTAAAACTCAGTCAATTGCTGGCCAGTTCCTCCAGGCTGACCGGTGTTTCCCACCTGTCAACCAGCGACAAAGGAGTCAGCTCATGATTTGTCTTTCAGAGAGCTCGCGGCCGTGCCGCGTCTTGCCCGTGATCGCGTTCGTCGCCGCATCCGTGGCCTCCGCCGGTGAGGTTTACTCTTTCCGGGTCGCGTTCGAAAACGTACGAGGCGTCGAACACCTGGTCTCCGGGAACGTGGCGGAGGGTATTCGGCTCATCGAGTCCGACCTTCAAGCCGGAGATACGAACGAGGCCGACGCGATGGCAACGCTCTGCGGCGCCTACGTGCTGAACGGCGATGTCGACAAAGCCGGGAAAACCTGCGCGGCAGCGGTCGAGCGGTTCCCCGGCGACACGGCCTACAACAATCGCGGCGTCTTGCGCGCTTTCATCGGTGATATGGAGGGTGCCCGCGAAGACTTCGATCGCGCCCGACCCGCGAGTATCGACGAGTACATGGCCGAGCTAGCGACACGGGACGTCGGACTCGTTGCGAGTGGCAATCACGAGATGCTCCTGGATCTCACGGTCAGAAACTCGCGGCACGTCATTCAGTCGTCGATTGACAAGGGCGCCGATATCGAGACCCTGGGCCAATAGTGCGCCCCGGCTGACGGCCGGCCTGTGATCAGGGCCGGCCTTTCCGGCATACTTGGTACGATCATCCAGTGATGGGGCGGGTACCGGGATCGACGGTGGGGACTGACTCGCTAAGACAGGGCTTCCGGATCGGTGACTGGCGGGTCAACCCGTCGCTCGGGCACATGAGCGGCCCTGGCGGCACCCTCCATATCGAGCCCAAGGTCATGGACGTCCTCGTCTGCCTGGCAAGGAATCCAGCCCGAGTCACGGAGCGGTCTGAAATTCTGGACGAGGTCTGGGGCGGCCGGGCCGTGTCGGATGAACCGCTCACCCGGTGCATCGCGACGCTCAGGAAGGCACTCGACGACGACCCGCAGCAGCCGAGATTCATCCAGACCGTTCCGAAGCGGGGTTATCGCCTCGTTTGCGATGTCCGGCCGACGGCCGGTTCCGCTCCGGGTTCACGCGCGAGCTTGTCGGCCGGGACAGGGCTCCGCTACTGGGTCCTCGGTGCCGCAATTGCGCTGGTCATGCTGGGTGTTGCATGGCAATGGTTGAATGACGCGGCGGCACCGCGTGTGGAAGTCACGCCACCCACGGCCGCCGCTGTGCTGCCGCGCTCGATCGCCGTCCTGCCCTTCCGTGTCCGCGGCGCCACCAAGGACGATAGCTTTGCTTTCGGCATGTACGACGAGATCCTGGCTAGTCTAGCTTCGGTGCCCTCCCTCGAACGGGTGGTGTCGCAAACCTCTTCGGAGCGCTATCGCAATTCTGACAAGCCGTTGCCCGAGATTGCCCGCGAACTCGAGGTTGCATCGATCCTGGAAGGAAGCGTCCGGCGCGCTGGCCCCGCGATTCGCGTCAACGTGCAGCTGATCGATGCCGTGGACGACGAAATCCTGTGGGCAGGGACCTACGAGCGCGAACTCAGCACGGAGAACATCTTCCAGATACAGAACGAGATCACGCGTGAGGTCGTTGCCGCTCTCCATACGGTACTTCCCGAGGCTTCGCCGCGCGATGACGCCCGGCTGCCCACGGCAGACTTGGAAGCCTACGAAGCCTATGTCCTGGGACGGCAGGCCTTCGTCGACGCCAGCATGGGGAACCTGGAGGCGGCCGCCGGATACTTCGAACGAGCCATCGCGCTCGATCCCGGATTCGCCGACGCCTATGTCGGGCTGGCCAATACGATTATGAGCCAGACCCGTCCGTTCGGACAGCTGCCCGAGGGGACGTTCGAGCGTTGTGAGTCGCTGCTGCAAACAGCGCTAGACCTGAACCCGGCATCGTCGCGGGCACACGGTACCCTTGGCCGGCTGCGGCTGATTCAGTGGCGCATGGAGGAGGCGGAACGGAGCCTGCTCCAAGCCATCGAGCTTGGCCCCAACAGCGCATTCGCTCACCAGTTGTACGCCCGCGTACTTCGCGAAACCGACCGGCCGGACGAAGCGTTGCGGCACGTCAGACGGGCATTCGAACTTTCGCCAACAGAAATGTCCTTGCTGGTCGACCTCGCACAGAGTCTCAATCTCGTCGGCCGGGTGGAAGAGGCAGAGGCGACCCTGCGGCGCGGTCTCGACACCAACCCCGACTTCTGGCCGCTGTATCCGGAACTGTCAGGACTGAAATGGGACGCCGGAAAGATCGGCGAAGCCCTGGTCTGGCAGCTCAGGGCGTCGGAGTTGAGCCCCGAAAATGCCGGAGCGGCTTTCCACGCCTGTTTTCTCTGGCTCGACCTCGACGACGGTGATGCAGCGGACCGCTGTCTCGACGCTGCGGAGGAACGCTTTCCGCATGCTTTGATGCCGACGCGAGCCATCTACCACGAGTACCGTCAGAGCTACGACAACGCCGTCGAGCACTGGTCCGAATTCGTCAGCCGAAACCAGGTACCGTTCGCAGTTGTTCGGTTGGCAAAGAACTATGCGCTGACGGGCCGGGTTGCCGAGGCATTGAAAACGCTGCGTACACATGCGCCGGGCCTTGTGACGGATGGCGCGATCCACGTCGGGATTTCGGAAGTCCATGATGCCGTGGTCGCCGGTTACGTGCTGCGCGCATCGGGCGACATCGACCGGAGCGAAGAGGTCTTTGACGCGGCACTATCGACCATACAGACAATGAACCGAACACGCGGGATCTATTTTGACAATCTGGATATCTACATTCATGCGATCAGAGACGATCGCGAATCGGCCGTCGCTGCGCTGCGAGAGGCTATCGATGCTGGTTGGCGCAGGGCTTGGTGGACCTTGCGAGAACCGGTTTTCGACGACATGGCCACAAGCCCGAAGTGGCGCTCGATGATCAGAGAGCTCGAGGAGGACATCGCGCGCCAACGCCAATGGTACCGGCAAAACGCCGGTCAACCCGACGCATAGCCCTGGGGCGACGTGGATCGATTCAAACGCTGCCGATCAATCCCGCCACGGTTTTTGAACGGCGAACTATCCATACTGAACACATGGATTCGCTGCCGGCTCCGACTACGGAAATGGCGATCGTAATAATGATCGTCGGTTCGCGATCATTCTTTTCGCGACCGAGTTGACACGAGTCGATGTCGCCGCAGTGCTGCTGATGAAACGCTTCTCGGGCTACTGATATTCGTGCCCGGGCTGGAGGAACTGCTGACGCCTGACGTCCTGTTTTCCGGTTTTTCGAGTAATGCCGTCGTTTCGATTATCGCGGTCATGATCCTCGACGGCGGTCGCACTGGTGGTGCTGAGAGAGCAAGCGGCTAGCGCTTGAGCACTAACCGCTTGATATAACTGCTGCCCTTCCTGAGGGAGGGGTAACTGTGAAAACATCACGCGCCGGAGAGATTTGATCCGCGGGTTCGGCCGTCAAACGCAGGAAACGCCGGCGCTACAAGGCCCGCGGCACGCTCTGGTGCGCCGACTTCAAGGGCGAGTTCATGCTCAGCAACAAGCAGTACTGCTATCCGCTCACCATCACTGATTATCGTTCCCGCTACCTGCTGGCCTGTGACGGACTGAGCTCGACCCGTTACGACTTCGCCTTTACCGTGTTCGAACGCGCCTTCAAGGAACTTCGGGCTGCCGACGGCGATCCGCACCGACAATGGCGTGCCCTTTGCCTCCGGCAACGCCCGGTTCGGCCTCTCGAGGCTCGCGATCTGGTGGCTGCGCTTGGGCATCAGCATCCAGCGCATCAAGCCCCACCATCCGCAGCAGAACGGCCGCCACGAACGCATGCACCTGACCCTGAAGATGGAAGCGACCAAGCCCGCCGCCTTCAACTCCCTGCAGTAGCAGGAGCGCTTCGACGACTTCCTCCGGGTTTACAACCACAAGCGGCCGCACCAAGCGCTCGGCGGCGCCTATCCCGCCGATATCTATACACCCTCAGCCCGCGTCTATCGACCGCCCGAAGATCCCGAGTACCCGTATCACGATCGCACCATCCGCGTGACCCGCTGCGGCCGCATCTTCGGAGGTCTGAAAGTCAACCTCTCGAACGTGTTCGGCGGCCAGCTCGTGAGCCTACGCGAGGTCGAGGAGCAGGTCTGGCTGGTGAGCTTCCTGGACTATGACCTAGGCTTCTTTGATACGGAAAAGGGCCGGGTGGAACGGGCCCCCAATCCGTTCGTCCCGGACCGAGTGTTAACCATGTGTCCGGAATACACCGGCACTCCTCGGCCATTCGAATCGCGATCTGACCACGCACTACTCGCCAGCAGAAATCGACGAGTTGCAGAAAGCAGCCGAGCGCATCGTCGACGAACGCATCGGACAGACGCCGACGCTTATGCTGGTGCGAAAGAGGCGCAATGTCGGAAGAAGCGTCGGAAAATCGAAAAAGGGCTAGCAAGCGATGCACTGCTAACCCTTTGATTAGATGGCGCGCCCGGAGAGATTCGAACTCCCGACCGCCTGGTTCGTAGCCAGGTACTCTATCCAACTGAGCTACGGGCGCGTTGATCGTAATTGTTCCAACTGGCGGAGAGAGACTCCGCCTGGTTACCGCCTCTGTCAATCTCCGGCCGACTCTCCGCCCGGCCGGGAATCAGCGCCTTACGCGCTTTGCGCCGATTGTCTCTCCCGGTCTCTGACAATCTGCGCTCAGGGGCTGAAGTATGGGCAGACACCTGGGAGACATCACGCAGCGGCATAAGCTAACCGCAACCGCGACTGGAGGCAAGCGGAAACCGGGAATGTACGGCGACGGGGGCCGGCCCTATCTGCGCGTCACGGCGCGGCTTTCGTGCTCTCCGGCGAGCAGCAGCTCCGCCATGTGGTCTACCAGGGCGACCATATCCCGCCTCTCCTTCTTGCCGACGTTGACGACGAAGCCGTCATACGCCATCCACGACAGGAAGGAAATCGTCGTATCGGCCGCAAAGAACTTCCGGTCCTGAGGCAGGCATTCCCGGATCAGGTCATTCAGGAAGGTTTCGCACCACTTGAGGATGTCGTGCGGCTTCTCGACGTCCGCAGGCGCCGTGACGATTGCCTCGATCAGGTTCTTGGCGAAGCCGTTGTCCTCGCGCGGCATGTCGTGCCACAAGGTCATGAAGATGTATCTGAGGCGGCGCCGCGGATTCGCGATCTTGCGCGCATCATCGGCGAGCTTCAGCATCCGCTCCTGCATCAGCGGAGTCCATATCGCATAGAACAGGTGCAGCTTCGACGGAAAATACACGTACAGGTTCGCGACGGCGGTGCCGGCGTCGGCGGCGATTTCCTCCATCCGGCAGCCGATATATCCCTTGTCGCGAAACAGCCGCGATGCGCTCTCGAGGATCGCAGACCGTTTCTCTTCCTTTTTTACCTGAGCCATGGCGGATACCTGGGTCCGGACGCGCACTCGAAGGATGCCCGGCAGTTTACCGGTGCGTGCTTACATCACAACCCGCGCCGTGGGCGGCTCTTGTCCGCACGGAACTGCCGCAGGAGACACGGCGGCGTTGACTCGGCAGGCGCGGCTTCTATAATAAATCATGTTCGGTATTCCTATGCGGCAATCTGGACGAACAAACAAGATGCAGACTGCCGCGCGCCGGGCATCCGAATCGATCATGAAGCGCTCCAGGTCACCCCACAAACTGTTCTTCCTCGTGCTCGGCGGCCTGCTGAGCACACCGGCCGTCGCGGCGGCCCCCATGGTTCCAGGCGGAGAAACCGTCCGCATCGCCGACGGCGTGTACGTGATACCGGACCAGGGCGTGCCACTTGTTCCGAACGTCGGCATCGTGGTCGGCGACGAGAGCGTGCTCGTTATCGATACGGGCATGGGACCCGCCAATGCAGAAATTGTGCTGTCCGAAGTCCGCAAGATCAGCCGACTGCCGATCCGTTACCTGGCGACCACGCATTTCCATCCCGAACACAATTTCGGCGCCCAGTCTTTTCCGGAACCGACGGTGCTCATCTACTCCATCGAGCAGCATCGGGATCTGCAGAACAAGGGGGAGCGCTACCGGGACTGGTTCGGCGAAATGTTCGGGGACGACGTCCGGCGTTTGCTCGAACCGGTGAAGCTGGTGCAGCCGGATGTAACGTTCCGAAGCGAGGCCCGGATCGATCTCGGGGATCTGCCGGTTGAACTGCATTACTTCGGGCACCCCGCCCATACCGGCGGCGATACCGTCGTCTTTCTGCCACGCCAGAAGGTTGCGTTCGCCGGCGGCCTGACGCCCAACCGTCTGTTCCCGATCCTGCCCGATGCCGACTCCAGCGTAACGGGCTGGCTGGCCACCCTCGAGTCTCTTTCGCAACTGGATGCCGGCATCATCGTCCCCGGTCACGGGCCCATCGGCGACGCTGGTCTGGTCGGGCAGGTGCGGGAGTATCTGACGGCGATACGGACCCGTGCCAGGGAGCTGAAGCGTCGCGGCGTGGCGCTGAGCTCGGCTCAGGACACGCTGTACGCGGAATTCACCGAGCGGTATCCGGACTGGGGAGAGCGCCACTGGATCAGGGCCGCCGTCGAACGCGCCTACGCAGAGGTCGAAGGGAGCTGATGTGATGACCCCCGCGGCTTTCCGCCGGCTCGAGCCGGCGCGAATTCTCGCAATCGGCGGTCTGCTGATGACCGCCGGAGGGATGGTGGTCGGCGAAATCTACGCGATTTACATCTCGCATGTCGCCAATGCCGCCATCGGCCAGAGCTGGGCCGGCGTGATCGAAACAGCCGCGCGCGGCGAGCTTGCTCCGATGCGCGAGCACTTTGCCGTCATCAGCGAGCTTACCGAGAAGCGCGGCCGCACGATGCATGGACATTCCCACCTCGCCGCGTTCGGCTTGCTGGCACTGCTGCTGGCGCTCCTGCAACCGGTGCTCGGACTGGACTCGAAGACACGCTTCCGTCTGGCGGTCCTGTTTCTCATCGGCTGCCTTCTGCAGGTCGGCGGCGTCTACATGAGCTATTACGCGGGAGATGTCCCGTTGTACGTAGCCGATGCCGGCGGCCTGTTGCTCGTCCTGACCGTGGGCGGCACGGCCTGGGGTCTGCGACGGGCGGCCTCGGCGGGCCCGCCGGCCCGGGAGATGCTGGTTCAGGCTTTCGGGCCGGCAGCCAGCCGCTGGCTGGTCAAGAGCGGGCTGCTGCTGACGGTGCTCGGCATGGCCTTCGGCCTGTTCTACGCCTGGCAGCTCGTCGGTACGGACGAGCCCGCGGTGTACAACTCCATCGAAGCTGCGGCGGAAAGCCTCGCGGCCGGAGACACGGCCGCCGCCAGTGCAGAGGTCGTGCAATTCAAGCGGGCGCAGTCGAAGATCGCAATTACCGCCGCGGCTCATTCGCACGCCATCGAATTCGGCTTTCTCATGCTGCTGCTCGCTTTCGTGCAGCGATACGTGATGCTGTCCGAGCGGTGGCGGCTGTACTGGGCCCGAACAGTGTCCGTCGGCGCCTATCTGCTTCCGGTCTCCGTGTACCTGGCCACGCACTATGGCCTGCCGGCCGCCGGTTTTGCAGATCTGTTCGGCGCCCTGGTGCTGCTCGGTCTGGTGGCCATGGCCTACGGCATCGTGCGGCATACGGGCGCCGTGGATTCCTCGGCGGACGGAGCGCTGCCGTGACGAACTGGCACCGGCGTCTGGCCACGGTCGGGCTCCTGCTCATTCTGGCGGGATTCGTGTTCGCATTGCTGTTCACCTGGGCGGCCGGGCACGAAGCCCGGTTGGTTGCGCACGATGCCTATCAGCCGGTTTTCGAGCAAATCGCGAGGGCCGGCGGAAGCGACGGCGAGTGGCGGGCTCTCGAGAAAGAGATCAGCCGTAACAGCATTGCACACCGGCGGGCGGCGGACGTGCACGGCCACAGCGTCAACATGGGCGTCCTGCTGATACTGATTGCTCTATTGGCGCCGCTGGCCAGCCGCAACGATGGCCGCCTCCTCTTGGCCGCGGCGGTTGCCGCCGTCGTCTATCCGGTCGGGCTCCTCCTG
>CAZTAE010000068.1:0-10620 GCA_964611535.1 uncultured Woeseiaceae bacterium | reverse complement strand
CGCGTCATCATGCCGGTCGGCTACATGCCGGCGCCGATCGGCGACGGCGGTCCGTTTGTCCTCTGTCCCGGTGCGTTTTTCGGCGCCGGCTTCCTTCGCGCCGATGGCGGTGCACCGCACGGTCAACACGACCATCACCCGGACGCTGCCGATAGCGACGCCTGGGACTCCTGCCCGTTCGGTTTCGCAGCCGGCTCGGCTGTCCTCACGGCAGATACCTCTTCCACCGCAGCTTTGCCGCGGCGATCCGGTCCGGCGATCGAGCCGGACACGGCGACCGTATCCGCAGTCGTCGGCTCCTATCGCGCGCGCGCGCCTCCGGGCATTCAAGCTCACCACGCCTGAGGCAGCTGGCCGCTGCCTCGTCCCCATGCAGTGCGTCGCCCGTGCGCGCACTGCATGGGCACGCACACGTAATACCGTTGAGGTTGAAAATAATGCAGCTCCGTATCTACGACGCGGCTTGCCTTGCGCCGATGATTCCGATGCTCTGGTGCGCGAATGCCGCATTGGCGCAGACAGCCGCGGCCGACGACGAGACGGAGATCGACACCATTGTCGTGGTCGGCGACCGGAGCGACATCGAGTCCGCTCGCGCCGAAGCCGCCCTGACGCCGGGCGCAGTCGGCCTGGTCGACATGGACGATTACCGGGAACGCAACGTTTCCAGCCTCGCCGACGTGCTCCGCTACGTGCCGGGAGTCTGGTCGGCCAGCGCCAGCGGCAACGACACCATTTTTCTTTCGAGCCGGGGCTCGAACCTCGATGCGACCGATTACGACATGAACGGCATCAAGCTCATGCAGGACGGTCTCCCGATCACGACAGCAGACGGAAACAACCACAACCGGGTGGTCGATCCGCTGAGCGCGCGGCATGCCACGGTGGCGCGCGGCGCCAATGCGCTGAAATATGGCGCCAGTACGCTGGGCGGCGCGATCAATTTCGTGTCGACCACCGCCCGGGACCGCGCCGGCGTCGATCTTTCCGTGAACGTCGGCAGCCACGGCCAGCAGCGCGCCCGCATCACGGCCGGCAAGGTATTCAACCGCGGGGTCGACGCCTTGTTCACGGTCGAAGGCAAGCAATGGGACGGGTTTCGCCGGCACAACGAGCAGGAGCGCGCCGGTCTGTACGGCAATGTCGGCTGGCGCTTGTCCGACGCGATCGAATCGCGGTTCTACGGAACCTGGCTGGACAACGACCAGGAGCTTCCGGGTCCGCTGACCCGCGCAGCGATGCGCACCGATCCGGACCAGGCGGAACCGGCCGCTATCGGCGGAAACTACCAGAAGGACGTCGAAACCCGGCGGCTCGCGAACAAGACCACCTGGCAGATCGACGAAAACCGGCGCCTGGACATCGGGTTCTCGATCGAGGAACAGAGCCTGTTTCATCCGATCGTGGACCGGGTACTGGTCGATGTCGACGGGCCGGGACCTGCGCCCCCGGTCGAGGTGTTCAGTCTACTCATCGACACCGATCACCGGGATATCGGCGCGGTGTTCCGATACAACCAGCGCGTCGCCAATCACGATCTCCTGTTCGGCATCAACTATGGCCGCAATACGGTCGACGGCGGAAACTACCGAAATCTCGGCGGCAGGCACAACGGGCTGACGACGGTGATCGACAACGATGCCACTCTGCTGGAGGCGTTCGCTACGGACCGCTGGCAGCTCGGCGAACGGCTGACACTGATCCTGGCGGCGCAGGTGGTATCGGCGGAGCGCGCGGTGCGCAATACGGACGTCGCGTCGGGGGCAGTGACCAATCCTGCTGACGACTATTCCAGTGTGAATCCGCGCGTGGGCCTGATCTACGCCCTGCGCGACGATCTTACGCTGTACGCCAATGTCAGCCGGTTATACGAACCGCCGACGAACTTCGAGCTCGAGGACAACGTCGCGGGCGGCGATGCCACGCTCGACGCCATGGAAGGCACGGTGCTGGAGGTCGGCACGCGGGGCAGCCGCGGGTTCGGTGCCGCCAACACCTGGACGTGGGACGTCTCGATCTACTACGCGGCAATTGACGACGAAATCCTGTCCGTGGAAGATCCGGCGGCGCCCGGCACCAGTCTGACCACCAACGTCGACGACACGAGGCATGCCGGTATCGAAGCGGTGGTGACGTCGAGGCTGGCACTGGGCGATTCGGGGAATCACTACGTCGAGCCGCTGGTAAGTATCACGATCAACGACTTCGCCTTCGAAAACGACCCGGACTACGGCAATAACCGGTTGCCGGCGGCGCCGGATTACGCCGTCCGCGGAGAAGTGATCTACCGGAACAGCAACGGATTCTATTTCGGTCCAACCCTGGAATTCGTCGGCGACCGCTATGCCGATTTCGTCAACGACTACAGCATCGATTCCTACTCGCTGCTCGGATTGCGTGCCGGCTGGTCCGATGATCGGTGGGGAGTGTACGCCGACATCGTGAACCTTCTCGACGAAACTTACGTCGCGAGTCACAGCGTGCGCAACGTCGCCGCAGCGGACGACGCGATCCTGAACCCGGGCGCGCCGCTGTCGGCCTACGTCGGCATCCGGCGACGGTTCCGATAGCCGCGCGTCGCGATCGAGCCGCTGATCGGCCGCTATGATCAGTCGGTGCACCTGACCGCTGAGGTACGGGCCGGCAGCTCCGCCTCGAACGGCCAGGCCGGCAGGCCCTCCCGGTTGTAGAGATTCGCGCGGACCGGGTTGTCGGCCCATGCGTAGCGCACGGCCACCGGACGCGAGACATGCTCGTGCCGCACGACGACCCGACCGCCGTCGATGCGCGCCGATCCCCACCGGTAGACGCCGTCCGCTCCCGCGACGGCGAAGCCGTGAAGCCGATCTCCCCTGGCGAGCAGCCCGCTGCCTGCATGATCGAAATCCAGAACCAGCTCGTCGTGCTCGCGCGCGAGCGCCCGGAGCATCGGCCCCGACGAGACGATATCCCGCTCGCCGTAGGCCATCCGGCGCGCGGCGAGCGCGAGTCGCTCACCCACGTCCTTTTTGTTCTCCGGATGAATGTCGTTCCATTCCCCGAGGTCGATCGCGACGACCCCCGCGGTATTCGGTTCGCACAGCGCGGCGAGCTGTGCGTCACGCAGCTCCGCCCACGCGCTCTCGGTCGGCTCGTCGACCGGCTCGAGGTAGTTCGCGAGCTGCACGAACAGGAACGGGAAGTCGCCCTGCCCCCAGCCCCGGCGCCAGTCGCGGATCATTGCCGGGAAGAGCCGCGCGTACTCTTCGGCGCGGCCGACGTTGGATTCGCCCTGGTACCAGATGACGCCCCTGATGGTCGTCGCCTGCAGGGGCGCGAGCATCGCGTTGTAGAAGCCGAGCGGCTGGCGGTGCGCTATGAAGCGCGGCGGCGGCAGCGGCTCCGAAACCGCGCCGACGCGGTAGCGCCACTCGCCGGCGAGGTCGATCGTCTCGGAGCCGACTCTCAACTCGTAAGGCTTGTCCTCCACGAAGCCGCCTTCGCCACTCGAGCTGACCACCCTGACCGCGATCGTGTTCGTCCCGGCGCGCAACAGTCCCGGCGGAATGCGATAGCGGCGCGGCGGGTACTGGTAGGTCGTCGCGCCGACCTCGGTGCCGTTCACGTACGTCACATCGGCATCGACGATGCGGCCGAGCTCGAGTGCGGCCGCTTTGCCCGCCAGCCCCGGCGGCAGCTCGACGTCCCGGCGGAACCAGACCGCGCCGTTGACGGGGCCTGCCGCCGAATCGGCCCAGCCTCCCGGCACCGCCGTCCGCGGCCAGCCGGAATCGTCGAGCCGCGGCGCGTGCCAGGGGACGTCGCCCTGGAGCCCTGCATCTTTCGCATCCAGCGCCGCGTGCCAGTCTTCGACCGCGGACTGGTCCGACGCCCTGAGGTCGCTCAGGTAATTTTCGTCACGGTAGCTGCGGGCGATCTCCAGGTAGTGCGGATAGGCCTCCAGCGCTTCCTCGCTCATCCAGCCTTCCGCCGTCGAGCCGCCGTAGTTGCTGCTGAGGATGCCGATCGGCACGCCGTGGCGTTCGTGCAGCTCACGGGCGAAAAACCAGGCCACCGCGGAGAACTCGTGCACCGTTTCCGGCGTGGACGCCACCCATTCGCCGCCATCGAGATCCTCGCGCGGGGCGTGGAAGTCGTAGCCGCGCGGCACGTCGAACTGGCGTATCAACGGGTAGTCGGCGGCGGCGACGTCGGCAGCGTACCTGCCGCTGACGCGTGACATCGTGAGCTCCATGTTCGACTGACCCGAGGCGACCCAGACGTCGCCGAACCACACGTCGTCGACGACGATCGCGTTCTCACCCTCGATCGTCAGCGTGTGTGGCCCGCCCGCAGGCACCGGGCCGAGCTCGACCTGCCAGCGGCCATCCGACGCCCGCGTCCCCACGATGCGCTCGTCGTCCAGGTAAACCGTTACCGTCTCGCCCTCATCAGCCCGGCCCCTGATCGTGGTCGCCGCATCGCGCTGCAGGATGACGCCGTCGCCGAGGAGACGCGGCAGACGCACCTCCGCGTGGGTGCTCTGCACCGTCAGCAAGAGCGCCGCGACGCCGGCCGCACAACGCGGGGAAACGATACCAGTCATCGATTACTCCATCGGGACGAGCACGGCCAGGACCAGTGTCATGCACAGGCCGACCACGCCCATCAGCGCGAGCAGCGGCGTCCAGGTCTTGAGCGTCTGGATCTCGGTCAGCCCGCCCATCTTTGCAAAGATCCAGAAGCCGCTGTCGTTCATCCACGAGCCGACGAGCGAACCGCTGCCGATCGCCGTCGCGAGGTACACCGGATGAAAGCCCAGCGTCGCGCCCTCGACCATCGCCGCCATCATGGCCGAGGCCACGATCATCGCGGCCGTGCTCGAGCCCTGTGCGAACTTGATCAGGGCCGCCACGCCGAAGCCGAGCAGCAGCAGAGCCAGTCCTCCGGCCGCGGCGTTGCCCGTCAGCATCTGGATGGCCGGCGCCAGCTCCGCCATGCGCAGCGCAGCGCCGAAGGCGCCGCCCGCGCAGGTGATCAGCACGATCACGCCGCCGGTCATGAGCGCATTGCCGACGCTCTCCGAAAGCGCGCCGAAACCGGGCCGGCGATGGCGCCAGTACACCAGGAGCGCGACGAACGAGGACACCAGCAACGCCGCATTCGGGTTGCCGAGCACCGCGAACAACTGCACGAGCCCCGTCTCCGCCGCATCCGCGCCGGCCGCCTGCAGCACCGTGTTGCCGGTGATGAGCGCCACCGGAAGCACGATGGGCGCCAGCGCCACGAACGCTCCCGGCAGGTCTTCGGCGTCCGGAGGCGGCACGTCGACCGCCCCCTCCGGCCCGGTGGGGGGCACGACCGGGATCCGCGCATCGGCCCAGCTCGCGAAAAGGAGCGCCGCGAATGCCGCCGGCACGGCGACCGTCAGGCCCACGATCATCATCGTGCCGATCTGGACGCCGAGCGCATCGGCCACGAGCAGCGGACCCGGCGTCGGAGGGACGAGCGCGTGGGCCGCCGCGCAGGAGGCGGCGGCGATCAGATACTTGAGATAGTGACCGCCGGTGCGCCGATACATCGAGCGGACGAGCGGAATCAGCAGGAAGAACACCGTGTCGAAGAACACGGGGATCGCAAGCGTGAACCCGCTGGCGGTCAGCGCGCTCGCCCCGCGCTTCTCGCCGAATGCCCGGAGGAACAGGCGCACCACGCGATCGGCGGCGCCGCTCGCTCCCATCGCCATCCCGACGATGGCGGCCAGTGCGATGATGACGCCGACGCCGGCGGCGGTATCGCCGAAGGCCTCCGCGATGCGCGGAATTTTTTCCGGCCATTCCCCGGGCGCCAGCAGGCTCACGATGAAGGCGGCGGAGATGAGCGCGAGGAAGGCGTGCAGGCGCAGGACGACGATGCCGCCGATGACGATCACGAGGCCGACGGCAAGGAGTGCGAGCGGGTACCAGATGCTCATGCCGCGCATCCGGCAGTAGAACAGGGGATGCCTGCCGCTTCGATGACCGGTACGAACAGTGTGCCGGCAGAGGCTCGCGGGTCAGGTCGCGTATACTCGAGCGACGAACGGACAAGAAGGCGACATGATTCTCTATCGAACCCGCCAGGGCGCCGTCGTGGCAGATGGCAACCGCTATTTCGCCGTGCAGCGGGACTGGGACGAGCTGGTGAACGACGATGCACTGCGCGAGTCGCTGGCATCGGTGTGCGCCTCGGGCCGCGAAGACGCCTCCCTCGCCGCGGCCGTCGCGCGCCCGCTGCCGCCGCTCGGCCGGCAGGAGCTGTGGGCCGCCGGCGTGACCTATTTCCGCAGCCGGGTCGCGCGCATGGAGGAATCGGACGCCGCCGCCGGCGCCGACTTCTACGAGCGGGTGTACGAGGCCGAACGCCCGGAGCTGTTCCTGAAGGCGACGCCGCACCGCGTTGTCGGGCCGGGCGCGTCAATGCACCTCCGCCGGGATTCGGCATGGATCGTGCCCGAGCCGGAGCTCGTCGTCGTCGCTACCCGCCGCGGCAACATCGTCGGTTACACCGTCGGCAACGACCTGAGCTGCCGGGACATCGAGGGCGAGAACCCGCTCTATCTCCCGCAGGCGAAGACCTTCGACCGCTGCGCCGCCGTCGGCCCCGGCGTCCTCGTGCCCGCGGAGCCGCCGGGGCCCGAGACGGCCGTGCGCCTGGTCGTGCGCCGAAACGGCGAGACCGTCTGTGAGGACGAAACAACGCTCGACCGGATGAAGCGGACGCCCGCGGAACTGGTGGGCTTCCTGTTCCGCGACAATGGCCATCCCGCCGGCTGCCTCCTGATGACCGGCACCGGCATCGTGCCGCCGAACGACTTCACGCTTGCAAGCGGCGATACCGTCGAGATCTCGATCAGCGGCATCGGCACCCTGGTCAATTCGATGGACTGAAGAGTTCATACCGGGTCTACTCGATCAGTCCGAAGTAACGGGGCAGCGCCTCGCTGATCGCCGGGACGTAAGTCACCAGCATGAGCGCCGCGATCATGGCGAGGTACAACGGGATCAGCGGCCTTACGATGCCGGCGATCGTGGTACTGGCTATCGCGCAGCTCGCGAAGAGAATGCTGCCGACCGGCGGCGTGCAGAGTCCGATGCAGAGATTCAGGACGATCATGATCCCGAAGTGCAGCGGCGACATGTCGAGCATGATCGCGACCGGCAGGAAGATCGGCGTGAAGATGAGCACGGCCGGCGTCATGTCCATGAAGGCACCGACCAGAAGGAGCATCAGGTTGATGATCAGCAGGATGACCAGCGGGTTGTCGCTCAGGCCCAGCAGCAGGTTCGCGACGTCGGAGGGCACCTCGTGGAACGCGAGCAGCCAGGACATCGCCACCGATGCCGCCACCAGCAGCATCACGATGGCGGTCGTCTGCGCCGACTTCAGCAAGACGGGATAGAGGTCCGCGGCCGATATCTCGCGATAGAAGAGCCACGACAGGGTCAGGGCATAGAGCACGGCGATCGCGCCGGCTTCCGTCGCCGTGAACACGCCGGCGATGATGCCGCCGATGACGATGAAGATGAGCAACAGGCTCGGCGCCGCCCGCAACCCCGTGCGCAGAAGCTCGGACAGCGGGCTCCGCCCCGCTGCCGCCAGCCCGCGGCGCTTCGCCTGGACGATACATACGCCGATGAGCGCCAGGGCCACCAGCATTCCCGGCAGGTAGCCCGCGACGAACAGCGCGGCGATGGACACGCCCCCGCTCGCGACGGCGTACACGATCAGGATGTTGCTCGGCGGTATCAGGAGGCCGGTGGTGGAGCTCGCGGCCGTCACCGCCGCGCTGAAGTTGCGGTCGTAGCCCTCCTTCTCCATCGCCGGCACCATGAAGCCGCCCACCGCCGAGTTCGCCGCGATCGCGGAACCGGAGATCGCGCCGAACAGCGTGCAGGAGATGACGTTCACGACCGCGAGCCCGCCCGGCAGCATGCCCACCAGGCATTTCGCGAAATCGATGAGACGCCGGGCGATGCCGCCCTGACCCATCAGGATGCCGCTCAGAATGAACAGCGGAATGGCGAGCAGCGCGAAGCTGTTCAGCCCGCTGGCCATCCGCTGCGCGACGGTGGTGACCGCCGGGAGGGCATCGAGCGACAGCAGCATCGCGACCAGTGTCGAGATGCCGATGCAGAACGCGACCGGCACATTCAGCAGGAGCAGGGCCGCGAACACGGCGAACAGCACGAGGGCGATCACGGCACACTTCCCCCGCCGTCGCGCCCGTATTCCGCCGCAATGGCAGTGGCGGCGTACAGCACCAGCATCGCACCGCTGATCGGCAGGCTCAGGTAAACCACCGCCATCGGGATGCCGAGCGCCGCGGAATACTGGTCGATCTGCCAGGTCAGCCAGATCAGTCTCAGGCCGCCGCCGATCAGCACCGCCACGGCGAACACGATGACGACGCCGTGGATGAAGACGGCCTGCACGCGCCTGGCCCCCGCGGACAGCCGGTCTGCGAGCAGGCCGAGGCCGAGGTGCATGCCGGTGTGGTAGGCGTAGCTGCCGCCGAGAAGCCCGACCCAGATCAGCAGGAAACGCGCGAGCTCCTCAGTCCAGGCGCTGGGGTCGTCGAGCAGGTAGCGGGAAACGATCTGCCAGGTGACGGACACGACCATCGTGGCCATCAGCAGGGCCAGCAGCACGCGAAAAGCGGCGTCGACGGCTCCGACGGCCCGGCCCGGCACTAGTGCGCCTTGATGCGCCGGATGAGCTCGCCGACCTTCGTTCCGGCGTAGCGCTCGTGCATGGGCTCGACCTTCCGGGCGAACTGCGACTTGTCCGGGCGAATGACCGTGACGCCGGCCTCCTGCACGGCCGCGAGCGCGGCGTCGGTGTCCGCCTCCCATTCGCGCCGCTGGAACGCCACCGACTCGTCGACGGCCTTCTGCAGCCACTCCCGTTGCCGCGGCTCGAGGTTGTCCCAGACGTACTTGCTGATCAGCAGGATGTCCGGGACGGCCGTGTGCTCGTCCAGCGTGAAGAATTGCGCGACCTCGTAGTGTCCGGAGAGGTAGTAACTCGGCGGGTTGTTCTCCGCGCCGTCGACGACCCCCTGCTGCAGCGCCGTATAAAGCTCGCCCCACGCGATGGGCGTCGGCGAGCCGCCGAAGGCGGCGATCATCCGCAACGCCGTCTGGCTTTCCTGCACGCGGATCTTCATGCCCCTGAGATCGTCGGGCGTCTCGACCGGCCGGCGGACGGAGTAGAAGCTGCGGCTGCCGGCGTCGTAGTAACCGAGACCCCGCAGCAGGATCGCCTCCGGTGCGAGCAGCAGCTCCTCACCGATCGCGGAGTCGAGCACGCGGAGGTAGTGCGCCTCGTCACGGAAGAGATACGGCACGTTGAAGACCTTCATCTCGGGAACGAAACCCTCGAGCGGGCTCGCCGAAACCTTGGTCATCGCCAGGCTGCCGATCTGCAGGAGTTCGATCAGCTCCCGTTCGCTGCCGAGCTGGCCGCCCGGGTAGATGTCGATGGTCATCGTGCCGCCGGAATGGTGCTCGAGGCGCTCGCTCATATGCACCATTGCCCTGTGCACCGTATGCGTCGCGTCGAGACTGTGCGCGAGCTTCAGGCGCAGCGTGCCGGAACGGTCTTCGCAGCCGCTCACTGCGCAAAGGGTCCCGAGGAGCAACAGGGCGAATACGGCGGTACGCGGCATGCCCGGAATTCCTGGTGTCCTGTCCCGCAGATTCACGGGACGGGACCCTAGGAAGGCCGCGCGCAATTCGTCGGCGGCCGCTTGCGCGGAGCGGCGTCCGACTGCCGCCGAATCAGCGTGAAATCCAGGAGGACGTGCCGGGCCTCCTGCTGCTTGCCGGAGCGCTGCGCGCGGATCTTCTGCACCAGGAGTTCGGCGGCGACGCCCGACAGCTCGAAAATCGGCTGCCGGATCGTCGTCAACTCCGGCCAGATCGTCACGGCCAGCGTCGTATCGTCGAACCCGCAGACGTTCAGGTCGCCGGGGACGTCGAGCCCCCGCCGATGCGCGACGGCGACCGTCGCCGCGGCCATATCGTCGTTGCTCGCAAATATCGCCGTGGGCAGCTCGGGCAGGTTCAGCAGCTGTTCCGCGGCATCCAGCCCCGAGCGGTAGGTGAAGAGTCCCTGTGCCCGCAACTCCTCCGGCGTGGGCAGCCCGGCTTCGCGCATCGCGTCGCAATATCCCGCGAGACGGCGCTCGCTGGCCAGCTGGTTCGGGTGACCGATGATAAAGCCGATCCGCTGGTGGCCGAGCGTGATGATGTGCCGGGTCATCGTGCGCGCCGCCTCGTAATCGTCGATACTGACGGCCGAGACATGCTCCTGCACGTTGCTCGACGTCACGATCACGGCGGGCGTGTTCGTGCTCTTCAGGACCTCGAGTACCTGCGGGGCATCGGCGAGAGGCGGCGCGAGCAGTACCCCGTCGACGCCGCCCGCGACCAGCCTGCGGATGGCGTCTTCGGCTTCGTCGCCGTCGTTGCACTTCTCGACGACGAACTGGACGTTCAGCGTCCTCGCCTTCTCCAGTCCGCCCACCAGGAATTCGCTCAGGTAAGCCGCGCTGGGATTGCTGAAGAGCAGCGCGATATGGATCTGCGTCGCCCCGGC
>CAZTAE010000067.1:0-10738 GCA_964611535.1 uncultured Woeseiaceae bacterium | reverse complement strand
TGGTCGACGGCCACTACTGGGTCGTCGCCGTGCTCGCGGTCAGCAGCGTTCTCAACGCCGCATACTTCCTGCCGCTGCTGCGGCGCGCCTGGTTCGCGCCCGCGGCCAACGGGGCAGGTTGGCGCGAGGCGCCGCTCATGCTGCTGGTGCCGACGCTGTCGGCGGCGGTACTTGCCGCCGGCGCGGGTTTCCTGGCGGGGATGCCGTGGAGCCCCCTGCGCTGGACGGTGCTGGTGCTCGAGCGCGTGTATCTGCTGGGGGCGGGCTCATGATCGTCGCCTCACTCTTCGTGCTGGTCCCGTTGTTGCCGGCGCTGATGGCGCCGCTGCTGCTCCTGCCGGGCGGCCGACGACTGCTGCCCGCAGCACCCTGGCTGCCCGCGGCGGCGCTCGTACTGCTGCCGCTCCGCGGCGAGGTGGTCGAGTTGCCGTGGCTATTGCTCGAGACGCGACTCGGTATCGACGCCGTCGGCTTTCCGCTGCTGTTACTGGCCCTGGTCACCTGGACGCTCGCCGGCTGGCAGGGACGCCGTACGCTGCCCCCGGAAGGACAGCCGCGATTCTTCTTTTTCTGGTTGCTGACGTGGTGCGGCAATCTGAGCGTCCTGTTGTGCCTCGACGCCGCCAGCTTCTACGCTGCCTATGCGCTGGTGACGTTCGCGGCCTACGGGCTGATCGTGCATCTCGGGCGGCCGGAGGATTACCGGGCGGGGCGCGTATACATCGTGATGTCGGTGCTGGGCGAGGGCATGCTGCTCGCGGCCCTCCTCATACTGGTGGCCGAAACGGGCAACCTGTCGCTGGGGACGAGCCCGATACTGGTGGCAGGGGCAGAGAACGCCTGGCTGATCGCGGTGCTGATGCTTGCCGGCTTCGGCATCAAAGTCGGCCTCGCGGGCCTGCACATGTGGTTGCCGCTGGCGCACCCGCGGGCACCGGTGCCCGCAAGCGCGGTGCTGAGCGGCGTCATCCTCAAGGCCGGGCTGCTCGGCTGGCTCCGCTTCCTGCCGCTCGGCCAGCCGGGCTTCGAGTTGCTGGGTTACGTGCTGCTGGCGCTCGGGCTCATCGCGGCCCTGGGCGGCGTCGCGATCGGGCTGACCCGGCGGGACATGAAGACGTTGCTGGCTTACTCCAGCGTAAGCCAGATGGGGCTCGTGTCCATGACCGTGGCGCTGGCCCTGCTGGACCCGCTGCAGAGCCACGTTTACATCGCCCTGGCGGTGCTGTACGCGCTGCATCACGGGCTCAACAAGGCCGCGCTGTTCCTGAGCGTCGATCTTATCGGCGGCGCAAGGCGATGGATGCGCGCGCTGCTGTGGTTGCCTGCCGCCGCGCTCGCCGGCCTGCCCTTCACCTCGGGCGCGCTGGTCAAGGCGGGCCTCAAGGACTCGGCGCCGGCGGCTGCGATGGGCTTCTCGACGTGGCTCACAATCACGTCCGTGGCGACTACGGTGCTCATGCTGCGGTTTCTCTCGCTGGCCCTCCGGCAGGAAGCGCCCGCGGGACGTGCGCCCACGGCGCCCTGGCTGTGCCTGCTGGCGGCCTGCCTGTCGTTGCCGTGGCTCTACCTCTGGCAGGAGCTTCCTCCCCTGGCGCAGGCGCCGCTCCTGCCCGGGCACCTGGCGGACGCCCTGCTGACGACGGCGGCAGGGGTTCTGATCGGGATCGTCATAGAAGCCCTGCTCCGCAGGCGCGCCATTTTCGAAGTCCCTGCCGGCGATCTGTTGCACCTGTTGCCGCGCGCGCCGGCCCTGCCGGCATGGCGCACCGTTCGGCCGCCGGGTATCGATGCGGCGGCGCCGCTTGCATGGGCGGAGGAGCGCCTCGCGGTCCTCGGCGTTGCGGTCGTGCTGGCCGCGCTGGCATTGGCTGTGCTCCTTTTCGGATGATTCGCAAATGCCGTTATCGATCGCAGCTGCGATCGCGGGTGAAGGCCAGGTCCTCGTAGTCGAAGCTGAAGTCCGCCCGCGGGTCGACCTTGGACATCGTCAGCGAACCCGCCGGGCCGGGGGCGCTTGCCGAAAAATGCAACCAGGCCTCGACGTCGACGCTGGGATCGTCCCAGTCGACCAGGTAGCGTTCGCCGACGCGCATGACCGTTCCGGTCAGCCTCGGCGATTTCGCTGCGCGGAAGCGCACCGTGCCCTGCTCGGGGCAGATCGCGATCTCGCCGAACCAGGGATCGCGCCATACGCCGGTGTGCAGTCCGTTGGCGCCGGGCGAGGCAGCGGTACGCGGGACGGGCGCCTCCGCTGCTTCGCCGCCACCGGGCGAACCTGCGTCGGCGGCGATCTCCGCGGCGAAAGACTCGACCGTACGGCCCTGTTCGGGCGCCGTGAAACGTTTCAGCAGCACAGCACCCAGCACGGTCCGGGCCTCGCTGCCCGCGCCGTTCGTCATCATCACGAAGCCGCTTCCCTGGTCCGGCAGCAGCATCATCTCGGAGTACATGCCGAGCAACGTGCCGGTATGGGAGACCGTCCAGTGGCCGTCGACGTCGGCGAGGCGGAAGCCGTAGCCATAGGCGTAGAAGTGCGTGTTGTACCAGTCCCGCCGGCGTTCGGAGATCGGCATCGGCGTGTGCGGCGTCCACAGGGCGCGTCGCTGCTTTCCGGAGAGCCAGCCGAGTTGCTCCGCATCCGGCACGAGCCAGTTGCGCGCCCAGGCGAGCATGTCGTTCAGGCTGCAGCGGATGCCGCCGGCCGCGGCCGACGTGATGGCCCGCACGATCTCGCCGTCTTCCCGCGCGACGACGTTGCGCCCTTCGGTGCGCATATGAGGTTGCGCGACGTTGTCGCCTCCGCGCAGGCGCCACTCGCCGACCCGGCAGCCGAGGCCCAGCGGTCGGAATACCTCGCGCCGGACCAGTTCCTCGTAGGATGTGCCGCCGACTGCCGCCGCCACTTCACCCGCGACGACGTAGAGCAGGTTGTCGTATGCGTAGCCGGAGCGAAAGCCGTATCGCGGCTTCAGGTGGCCGAGACCGGCGATGATGTCTTCGCGCGTGAAGCGGTTCGGCGCGGGCCACAGCATCAGGTCGCCCGCGCCGGCCGGCAAGCCGCTGTTGTGCACCAGCAGGTCCCGGACCTGCATGTTCTCCCCGACCCAGGGGTCGTGCATCCGGAACTGCGGGAGATGCCGGACGACCGGATCGTTCCAGCGCAGCTTTCCGGCATCGACCTGCCGTGCCAGCAGGCTCGCCGTCATCGCCTTGCTGTTGGACGCGATCTTGAACAGCGTGTCCGCGTCTATCGGTTCGCCGCTCCCGGCGCGCCGTTCCCCGGCGGTGCGGACGTAAACGACTTCGCCGTTCTCGATCACGCCCAGTGCCAGCCCCGGCAGGTCGTACCGCGCCATGACCGCATCGAAAGCCGCGTCGTAAGGCGACGGCGGCTGCGGATCGTGCGCGCAGCCGCCCAGCAGGACGGCGAGAAGAACGCAGGTACGCTTCATGGCATCGTTCCGGTACCGGCGAGAGGTCAGACCGCGGAAGCGGATCGTTCTGCCGGCGTCACTCCGGTGGCAACGGATACGTTTCCGGACGCTCTCCGGTGTCCGTGCGGAACCGCCGCACCAGACTCAGGGTCAGGATCTGGGCGTCCTTCGTGAAATAGTCGTATTGCAACTGCAGGAACCAGTGGCGGCGGATGGCGTAGGCACCGGCGATCCCGAGATAGCCGGAGGCCTCGTCCTCCTGCCGGATCGGCACATTGGCGTCGGCGTTGAGGCGGGCGATGCCTGCTTCCACGAAACCGGAAAGGCGAGGAAAGCGTGCGCTGCCCGTCCCGTACATCAGGCCGATGCCGTAGAGGCTGTAGTCGATGCTCCCGCCATCACTCAGCCTGGCCTGCCCCAGGTCTGCCCAGAAGGCTTCAATGGCCAGCCGGCGGCTGATCGGCGTCAAATCGATCCCGGCAAAAGCCTTGTAGCCGAAGTCGCTGTCGTCGACGGTGGAAAAGGGCGTACCGCCGGTATTCGGGTCGAGCCCCGATACGCCGGCGCCCGCGCCCACGAAGGCATCGGCATGGGCGCTGCCAGGCAGCGCAAGCAGGACGCCGCAGAGCACCGCGGCGGTAGCCGGGAAGGCATCACGCCGCGCTGCGAGTCGTGCAAACACGCCCAGAACCAGCAAGGCGGCGCCGCTGAAGCTGCCGCTGCCGCCGCCCACGGTGACCTCGCCCTTCGGCGTGGCAACGCCGCCCGGGTCCTTGATCAGACCGTTCGGGCCGATGTCGCCGTCGCCGTCGTTGGGCCCGCCGTCTTCGATCGTGAGCCGGACGCACCGGTCGCCGGGGGCGATGCCCGACCGGTAGGCCATGTCGTCGGGCGGTGGGCAGCCGGCGCTGCTGCCGGGCGCCGAGGCGATGCTGTTGTTTTCGTCCTGCACGAACCGCGTCCACCCGGTCGGCGAACGGAACTTCCGGTATTCCGGAAATTCGCCAACCGGTGCGGACTGCGGGATCACGATCTGCACCGAAGAGCCGGGCTCCGGCAGGTTCGTCACCTCGAAATCGTACATGCCACTCTGGTAGTCGAACGTATCCTCGCTGTTGTTCACGCTGCCTCCCTTACCGTCACCTGCGTTTGCGATGTCCTCGGCGCTGATCCGCGCCGAGGTCGAGCGCCGGGTACGTGCCGTCGTCCCGAGCTGTAGCCGCACGCCCGGCTCGCCCTGCATCTGCACGCCTGCGTGCGCATGCAGCTCGTTGGCGAAGCCGGAGCGGGCATCGATGTCGTCGGCGGAGTCGGGTATGCCGTCGTTATCACCGTCCGCCACCTCGTCCGCACCTGCGTCCGCGATCACGCTGAACGTGAAAGCGATTTCGGATTCCGTGGAGCGGTAGTCACCCAGTTCCCGCTGGACGCGCAGCACCAGTGTATAAGGACCGGTCGGCAGCGTCTGTGGCGCGAAGCGGAGGGTCTTCTCTCCCTGACCGCCGGCGACGACGGCGAGCACCGCGTTGTCCGAAGCGCTCCAGTCGTACAGCACCGCTCCCGTCCGGTGACCGCCGACCGCGGCCGTCGCGCTGGCCTGGCCTCCATCGGAAAGGACGGCAACGACGGGGCCGATCTCCGCCTGCGTCAGTTCGATCCACGGGGCCGGTTGTTCGCTGCGCACCGGGTCCGAGCCGATATGGAGCTCCTCGGCGTCGGTGAGCCCGTCGCCATCGCTGTCACCGCTCGCGTCTCCGCTGCCGCCGAGCCGCTGCAGCACGTGCTCGACGGCATTGCTCACGCCGTCGCCGTCGTCGTCCAGCGCGCCGTTCGCCACGGGCGAGTTTGCGTCCAGTGCATCCGCGCCCAGCGCGATCTCGCGGGCGTCCGGTACGCCGTCGCCGTCGGAATCGGTGGCCGGACCGATGTCGAGCCCTGCCAGGAGCTCGACGGTGTCGGGAATGCCGTCCCCGTCGCCGTCACGCTCGTCAGCCCGCAGCGGATTCAGCGCGAGCGACACCTCCGTCGCATCCGGATAACCGTCTCGATCGAAGTCGCTGGTTTCGTCGACCGCAATGATGCCGATGGTCGCCAGGTACGCGTCCACGGCGTTGGATACGCCGTCGCCGTTGTCGTCACCGCCGCCGTCGGCGGTCGGCGAATCGGCCGCGCCCGGGTCGCTGCCGATGGCGAGCTCCAGCCGATCCGGCAGGCCGTCGCCGTCGAGGTCGCGCCAGTCGTCGAGAGGGTCCGCCTCGTCGCCCTGCGCGATGCCGTGGCTCGCGTACGCGACCGTCTCGACATAGTCCGGCGTGCCCCCGCCGTCGCGGTCGGCGAAGCTTTTCGGGTTGCGCGGATCCGTTCCGTCCGCTGTTTCGACGGCATCGGGGACCAGGTCGCCGTCGGTGTCCTCGAAGGAGGCGGGATCGAGCGGGTCGGTGCCTGCTTCGTCCTCTGCGCCGTCGCCGACGCCGTCGCCGTCGGTATCCGGATTCTCCGGGTCCGTTTCCAGTTCGGCTTCCCGTTCGTTACTGAGCCCGTCGCCGTCGAGGTCTCCGGTGGGACCGGCCTGGTCGTCGGCGTCCAGGTAGTCCGGCACACCGTCGTCGTCACGATCGGTGGGCTCGGTCGCGGGATTGCCGTCACCGTCCTCGTCGGCATCCTCCTCGCGCGTCGGGCGGCCGTCGCCGTCGTCGTCATCGTCCAGATAGTCCGGCGTTCCGTCCTCGTCCGTATCCTGGTCGGGCGGGTTTTCGCTCGCGGTCGGCACGCCGTCACCGTCGTCGTCCGCATCGCGGTAGTCGGGCAGGGAGTCGCCGTCGGTGTCGCGACAGGGGCTCAGATCCGGGCATTCCTCCAGGTTACCGAGCCCGTCGCCGTCGTCGTCACCGACTGCTTCGTCGTCGACGATGATGATCTCGGCGGTTGCCGGTGCGCCGACGGGCACGGCCGGATGGTCGGTTCCCGTCAGCGCGATCACAACCGTCTCGTCGTGCTCGAGTCTGTCGTCCTGGATCGGCGTCACCCGGACCGTGCCGCTGCTGGCGCCGCGGGGGATGACGACGGTGCCGCCGAGCGCTTCGTAGTCGGTGCCGGCTGTCGCCGACCCGGCGACTTCGTAGTCGACGGAAAGGTCTCCGCCGGATTCGTTCCGTGCCCCGAGCGAGACGACGGCCGTACCGGCACTGAGCGGGCCTTCGCCGGCGTCGGTACTCTCGGCGATGAAGACGGAATGCGGGCTGTCGGCGATCGTGACGGTTGCGACGCCGTCGACGACGTTAACGCCGGAGGACTCCTGTTCATCGAGCGTGATGGTGACCGTCTCGTCACCCTCGAAGACGCCGTCGTCACCCGGTACCTCCACGGTAATTACGGCATCGGACTGGAGCAGTCTCAGCGACACGCTGCCGCTCAGCGGCGTGTAGTCGTCTCCCGGCGTCGCGGTGCCGGAGACCGTGTACGCAATCGTTACCGCCGTGAAGGTACTGCCGCCGACGCGGCGAACGCGGAATTGACCGTTGTCCGCCGGCGATTCGCCCGCGTCGGGATCGGACGCGGCGACAGAGACGTCGACCTGGGCCTGCGCGACGGGCACCGCAAAAGCCAACGGCGTCAGCAGGACCAGCCAGCCGACGAGCAGTCCGGGACCTGTGCTTGAGCCGCGTGTACGAGCGGGGCTTCCGTTCATGTTCCTTCTTCTCCGCCGACGGCCCTCGCTTGCGCGAACCGTCACGACCCCGAAGGCGGGGGAGGCGTTCGGGGACTTTACATAACCCATCGGAATGCGGACTGCCGGCGGACGGCCGCCGCCCGCTGCCTTCAACGCAGTTCCTGATAGCGAGAATCGCTCGAACGAGCGATTCAAAGAGACTTTGATCGCAGCCGGCCCGGTGGGGGAACCGTCCGGGACCGGCTCGAATGCCTTTATGTTAACGCAGTTCAGGACGGCTTGTTCAGGAGCCGGTCCTCCGGCGTTGTCGATCGAACAGCGAGTCGGGCCGTCGCCCGCCCCGGCTGTTGTCCGGCAGCGCCAACAGGAGCGGTGCAACCAACGGTGGATCAGGGCGGCGTGACGACCGGTGGTCTTCTTTCGCGGTGTATCAGGTACAGCCCGCTGCCCACGATCACCGCCGCCCCGAGGAACACGGTTGCATGCGGCAGGTCTCCCCAGAACAGGAGATCGAGCAATACGCCCCACAGCAGCGTCGAGTACTCGAACGGCGCGATAACAGAAACCGGGGCGCATTTGAACGCTTCGGTGATGAGCAATTGACCGAGTGCGCCGGTGATACCCAGCCCGAGCAACCAGCCGAGGTCGACGCCGCGGACGGGCTGCCAGTCCGGCAACGCCAGCAGCCCCGCGCCAACCGCAAGCATCGCCATGAACCAGAAGGACATCGCGGCCGTGCTGTCGGTTCGGCCGAGAATGCGCACGCTGATGGCATTGAGTGCATAGCACGTCGCGCCGATCAGCACCGCAACGGCGGACAGACTGATTGCAACTGCACCCGGCCGCAGCGCAATCAGCACCCCGCCGAAGCCGAGTCCTACCGCGAGCCAGCGGCGCGGCCCGACGTGCTCCTTCAGCAGCGGCACGGACAGCGCCGTGATGATCAGCGGCGACACGAAGAACAACGTGTAGGCCTCGGAGAGGGGCATTTCGCCGATAGCGTAAATAAAACTGGTCAGCATGAGGACGGCCAGCACGCCGCGGACCAGATGCCAGCCCCAGCGCACGCGGAGCAGCGTGGCAAGAGACCGTTCGCGCAGGTAAACCCAGGCGAACACGAAGGGCAGCGAGACGAGGCCGCGCAGGGTGGCTATCTGCAGGGATGGATAGTGGCCGGTGAGCTGCTTCATGATCGCGTCCATCACCGACAGCGCGGCCATGGCGAGCAGCATGAAGCCGATTCCCCGCAGATTGTTGCTGGCCACTGCGCCTCCCTGACGACGGGCACGGCGGCGTATTGTATCGGCTGCGCGGCAGGCAATCCCGCCGGGAATCAGTGAGCGAGGAAGGCTGTTTCTCCCACCAGGACACCTCCTGGCGACCATGCAGCGGGAGCGGCCTGATCGGCCGCTTTCTCATGATGGAACGGGGAGTCGCCTTCACGGCGACTCCCCGGCAAAGAGGCTACTTCCGGCCGCGCGATTTGCCGCGCTCCTCCGCCCCCCTGGCATCCTCGCGTTCCTCGGGCGTGAGGTCGCGCGCCTTGCGTCTGCGCTCGTCATCCGAGGTCCGCTCCACGGTCCGCTTCACGCCCTCGCGGTATTCGCGACCGGCCTCGCGGTTGCCTTCTTCACCCTTGGGTTTCTGAACCATCGTCACTCCTCGTCGTTCGTCGCTGATCATTTCCCTCCGCCGCGCGGGCGGAGCGGTCCTGCTGATGCAAGGCATGTGCCAGCCGGGACGGAATGGAAAGGCGCGGTCACACCGGGAATGCCGGGGCCGAGACCGGCAAAAATTACCAGCGGCGTGCCGGCGCCGCCCCGGCCCGCCGCGGAACGGCGAGCGGCGCTTGATCTGCAGCCGCCGCTGTAATTCAATCGTCGCTCACCGACCCACGCCGGACGCAGCGCGCGCCGTCAGGAACAATCGCGTGCCGCCGGCGGCCGACGGAAGGCGCAGGATCGTGCGACCGACAACGACAACACCGAGTCTTGTTCTTGCCCTGACGCTGGTCATGGCCGGCTGTAACGGCTCCCGGCCCGATCCCGCGGCGAGCGAACCGGCGGCGAGAGGCGGCACCGACGCGCGACTGGCGCCGGGCGCGCACCGCTGGACGACGGCCGATGGCAACGAGATGCCCTACATGGTAGCGGGCGAGGGAGACGTGACGGTGTTCCTCGTCCATTGCTGGATGTGCGACCGCAGCTTCTGGTCGGAGCAGATTCCCGTGCTCGCCGAGGAGTATCGAACCCTGGCGATCGACCTGCCGGGGCACGGCGAGGCCACGGCCAGCCGCGAGCCGTGGCGCCTCGCGAGCTACGGGGAAGACGTCGCCGGCATGCTGGAAGGACTGGACCTCGACGACGTCGTACTGGTCGGGCATTCGATGGGCGGCCCGGTCTCCCTGCGCGCGGCCGCGCTGGCCGGTGACCGGGTGCGCGGCATCGTCGCAGTGGATACCCTGCACGATGCGCACTTCGAATTCTCCGCTGACGAGATGCAACAGTTCGTGAGCGCATTCGAAGCCGATTATGAGGCCGCTTGCGGCAACTTCGTGCAGCAGATGTTTACCGAGGAGGAGTCCGCGGCGACGATGAGCCACGTGCGCGAAACGAGCTGCAGCGAGAGGCGCGCCCCGGTCGGCGTTGCCCTGATGAAGGATTTTGAGACAATCGATATGCCCGCCTGGCTTGCCGAAGCCGGCGTTCCTGTCCGGGCGATCAACGCGGCCGGCGCGACCGCGACGCGAGTGGACGTGAATCGGCGCTACGCGGATTTCGACGCGGTCCTGATGGACGACGTGGGACACTACCTGCACATGACGCGTCCGGACCGGTTCAATCCGCTGCTGCTGCAGGCCATACGGGACATCCTGGGCGGCACGGACTGATTGGCGGGCGCAGGGCCGCACGTGTGCCGGCCGGCGGCAGCGTCAGCCCGTCAGCTTTCCGCCGGCCGCGGCCGTCCGCCGTCTTACTGCTTTCCTGGAGAGACCGATGAAGCTACTCGTCGATGAGCGCCTGGACTCCTACGCGTTCGAGAACACCACACCGGAGCCCGAGCTGCTGCAGTCGCTGGCGGAGCGGACGCTGCGCGACATGAAGGATCCGCAGATGCTGACGGGCCGGGTCGAGGGGCGCTTCCTGAAACTCCTGGTCCAGTTGTGCCGTCCGCAGCGGGTCCTGGAGGTGGGCACGTTTACCGGCTATTCGGCGCTCTCGATGGCGGAGGGACTGGACGAGGGCGCGCAAGTCATCACCTGCGAAGTCGATCCCGTTGCACAGAAGGTGGCGCGCGAGGCCTTCGATGCCAGCCCGGTAGGCCATCGGATCGAGATCCGCATGGGGCCGGCGCTCGATACCATACGATCGCTGTCCCGACCTGTCGACATGTCCTTCATCGATGCGGACAAGGAACGCTACCCGGAGTACTACGAGGAAATACTCGAGCGCACGCGACCGGGGGGGCTTCTGGTGCTGGACAACATGCTGTGGTCGGGGCGCGTGGTCGAACCGGCCGACGACATATCGCGCACCCTGGCGGCGCTGAACGAGAAGATAGCGCACGACGAGCGCGTGGAGAACGTGCTGCTTACCGTGCGCGACGGCCTGCAACTCGTCCGCAAGCGCTAGCT
>CAZTAE010000066.1:0-10902 GCA_964611535.1 uncultured Woeseiaceae bacterium | reverse complement strand
ACGCCGCCAGACGCGAAAATCCGCAGCGAAAATGTGAAGTTATTTGCGGGACAGGGCACTAGCCCCTTGGCTCATAATTCCCCGTGGCCGCCACGCTGTCGGGCCCGATCGATTCCGGTAACATCACACGTCCACCAGGAATGACAGGAGCACCCGTGGCCAGCACATCCCCCGCCCCCGGAGCGGCATCGAAAGGCAGACACCTGGACCCGCTCGATCTGTTCGACCTCCGCGCCGAGCTGACGGAAGAGGAATGCATGGTGCAGGACTCCGTCGCACGCTTCGTCAATGAGAAGGTGCTTCCGGTCATCCGGGACGCGTTCGAAAGACACTACTTCCCGCACGAGCTCGTTCCGCAGGTGGCGGAGCTGGGCCTGCTGGGAAGCTCGCTGGAAGGCTATGGCTGCGCCGGACTGAACAGCATCTGCTACGGCCTGATCTGCCAGGAGCTGGAGCGCGGCGACAGCGGCTTGAGGAGCTTTGCGTCCGTGCAGAGCAGCCTGGTCATGTTCCCCATACACGCCTACGGCTCGGAGGAACAGAAGGAGCGCTGGCTGCCGGCGATGGCGCGCGGCGAGGCGATCGGCTGCTTCGGCCTGACGGAACCGCACGGCGGATCGGACCCGGCGAACATGAAGACCCGGGCGAAGCGCGACGGCGGCGACTGGATACTGAACGGCTCCAAGATGTGGATCACGAACGGCAATATTGCGGATGCGGCCGTCGTGTGGGCCGTGACGGAGGACGGCGTGCGCGGCTTCATCGTCGAGAAGGGCATGCCGGGGTTCAGCGCGCAGGAGATCGAGAACAAGTTTTCCCTGCGTGCCTCCGTGACGTCGGCACTGTACCTCGACAACGTCCGGGTGCCCGAGGCGAACGTGCTGCCCGGGGCCGTCGGCATGAGGGGGCCGCTGAGCTGCCTGACGCAGGCGCGCTACGGCATCACCTGGGGCGTCATCGGCGCGGCGCAGGCCTGCCTGGAGGAAGCACTTGGCTATGCGAAGGAGCGCATCCTGTTCGGCCGGCCGCTGGCGGAGAACCAGGCGATACAGCTCCGCCTGGCGGACATGGCCCGGCGGATAACGACGGCTCAGTTGCTCGCGCTGCAGCTCGGCCGCCTCAAGGACCGCGGCGCACTCTCGCCGACCCAGGTCTCCATCGCCAAGTGGAACAACTGCCGGGCGGCGCTCGACATCGCGCGGGACGCCAGGGATCTGCTGGGCGGCAGCGGCATCAGTGCGGAGCACGTGCCGATCCGCCACATGCTGAACCTCGAGAGCGTCATCACCTACGAGGGCACCGAGACGGTCCATCAACTCGTCGTCGGCAAGGAACTGACGGGCCTCAGCGCCTTCTGAGCGGGCGAAGGGGGAGCACTGACGGAGCGTTCCGCGACGGTCCCGACCGCGGCCGCGCCCGGCCATCGCGACGTGTGGCGCATTGCGTGGCCAATGATACTGTCGAACATCTCCGTGCCGATGCTCGGCATGGTGGATACCGGCGTGACCGGGCATCTGGAGCACGCCGCCTACCTCGGCGCGGTCGCCATCGGCGCCACCATTTTCGGCTTCCTCTACACCGGCGTGAACTTCCTGCGCATGGGCACGACCGGCATCGCGGCGCAGCGCCACGGCGCCGGAGACGCCGCGGGCATCCGCACCGGCCTCGGACAGGCCATTGTCGTTGCCGGCGCAATTTCCCTTCTGTTGCTCGTACTCCAGCGGCCGATCGGTGAGGCGGCGCTGCACCTGCTGGGCGGCGGGCCCGAAGTCACGCGTTATGCGCGCGACTACTTCGAGGTGCGCATCTGGAGCGCGCCGGCGACTCTCGTCAACTACGCGCTGATCGGCTGGTTCATCGGGCTGCAGAACGCGCGCATTCCGCTGCTGATCGTCCTGGTCGTGAACGTCACGAACATCCTGCTGGACTTCGTCCTGGTATACGGGTTCGGCATGAAGGTCGCGGGCATCGCCGCCGCCTCGGTGATTGCGGAAACGCTCGGTGCCTGCCTGGGCCTCATGCTGGCCGCCTCCGAGCTGAAGCGCCGCGGTGGCCGCTGGGACCTGCGCGAGCTGGCGTCACCCGCGGCCTACCGGGCCTTCCTCGCGATCAACGGCAACCTGTTCGTGCGCACCCTGTCGCTGATGTTCACTTTCGGCTTCGTCACGGCCCAGGGAGCGCGGCAAGGCGGGCTCATCCTGGCGGCCAACGCCATCCTGATGAACCTCCAGAACCTGCTGTCCTTCGCGCTGGATGGCTTTGCCCACGCCGCGGAGGCGCTGGTAGGCCGGGCCGTCGGCGCCCGCAGCAGGCGCGCGCTCGAGCAGTCGGTGCAGCTGACGCTGCGCTGGTCACTGTTCGTCGCCGTCGGCTTCTCGCTCCTTTTTCTCGCCACCGGGCCGCTGTTCATCAACACCCTTACCGACCTGCCGGGAGTGCGCGAAACGACGCTGCTGTACCTGCCCTGGCTGATTGCGTCGCCGCTCGTGTCGGTCTGGTCCTTTCTCTACGACGGAGTTTTCGTGGGTGCGACACGCGCGCGCGAAATGCGGGACATCATGCTCGTCTCGACCTTCGTCGTCTTCGTCCCCGCCGCCTGGCTCGCCCTACCGTTCCTGGGCAACCACGGGCTGTGGCTGGCGTTCATGCTGTTCATGGCCAGCCGGGGCATCGGCATGCACTACTACTACCGCGCACACGTCGTCGGTGCGCCGTGGGAACGTCCGCACCCAACTCCGCCGGTCGATATGTCGTAATCGTTTTGGGCTGCCGCTGCGCGGTTGCTAGACTGCAGCGCCATCGATGCCTGGGCTGAGGGAGTCGCGTGAGCAGCAGGAGGCCGACGTTACTGCGAGGCGTTGCCGCCGGACTTGCCGGCGGCGTGGCATGGATAGCCGCCATGGCGGTCTTCTTCGGACCCGCCCAGGCCGTGCTGGCCGACCCGGACCACCAGAGCGCGAAGTTCCTCGCGGTCATGGGCCAGATGGAGCCGTTGCCACGGGTTGTCGGCGCGCCATGGATCCTGTTCGCCGGACTGGTCGGCATCGCGTGCATCTACGGTGCCGTCTATCATTTCATCCGCCCGGCGTTCGGCCGCAGGCAGTGGTGGCGCAAGGGTCTCGGCTTCGGGGCCGTTGCCTGGGCGCTCATGGTGCCGTGGTTCGAGTTCTACCTGCCGTGGAACGCCATGCACGAGCCGGCCCCGCTCGTACTGCTCGAAAGCGTCCTCTGGCTCGCGGTACTGCTCACCGTCGGTCTGGCCGTCGCCGGCAGCTACGAGTGGAGACTCGAGGAGCCGTCAGGTTGATAGCGTTCATCTTCGGCGTGCTGACGCGCTGGGCTGCCATTCACAGAATAGACGGGGCCGGCCGGACAAACGGCCACTTCACTTCGCCGAAGCTTCGAGGGCTCGGGCCAATGCCGCGCGAGCGGCGGATTTGCACTCGTAGGGGAGATCCGGCTCGGCGCAGAAATCCGGCCAGCGGTCGGCTGTAAGCCAGTACTCGGCCAGGCCGACGCGCGCTGCCAGCGGCATGAACCGCGGATCGCGGCGGAACTCGCGCAATTGGGGAAGGAAAAAAATATCGCTGCCGCGCCAATCGAAAATCATGCGTGCGGCCTCCCGATACGCCGCGTCGAGCTCGCCCATCGAGGCATAAACGCGCATCAGGTAAGCTGCACTGGGGCAGAGTGCTACTCCCGGACAGCGCCTGCGAGCGGGATGGGGCGGAACATCCCGGCACGCCGAAAGCATTGCTGCCATTGTCCGGGAGTTCCATTGCCGTCGGGCCTGGAGATGTGCTCTGTAGCACGCGATATCCGATCCCGTAACAAACTGCGGCAGCGAGGCGCCGTCCTTGAGCATGGCCTCCGCCACTTCCGGCGGGCGGTACCATAGAGCGATCTGGAAGCGGTAATTGACCAGCACCTCCGAGTGGGGCCAGAACGCTTCGAGACGGGCCAGCTCCGCATCCGCCTGGGCGAGCGCGCCGCGGTTCGCCAGAAGCCAGGCGAGAATGGCCATGTGGCTCGGCTTATGCGGATCGAGAGCAATGGCGCGACGGCTCCATTTGATCGCCTCGTCTATACGTCCGGCAGCACGCGCCAGCCACAGGAGCTCCCTGCGGGAATACGGATAGTCTGGCCGGAGCTCCAGCGCTTTGCGGAGCAGGGTTTCGCGCTGGACCCAGAATTTCGGTTCGAATGGTATCGCAAGCGCCAGCGAGTAATAGGCTTCGCCGGTGCCGGCGTCGAGCTTCAACGCCTGTGCCACCGCGCCCATCGCGGCACGCCGGAACTCTTCCGATTCCGCCTCCGATACGGCGTACCGCATTGCCATCAAGGCATTGGTCGTCGCAAGGAGGGCATAGCCCTGGGCGAGCTCCGGCGCCTGGGCGACAATGCGGCCGGCGACGTCGTGCAGCTTGACGGCGTCGTAGTCGACGATGCGGCTGCAAGCTTCCAGGAACAACCTGAAAACCGGCATCGTCATCTGTCCGGCGTGCGGTGCCCGGTAGTGTAGTCCGCACTGCAGTATACCGGCGACCCCGGCCGCGACCTGGTTTTGCAGCATGACGTGCTCTTCGGCGGAACCCTCGAACCGGCCAGACCAGAGGCTGAGCTTCTTCGCCGGTTCCTCGATCCGGGCGGTCACGAAATGGCTTCCATTCTGGCGATCTACCGACCCCGCGATGGTGAACTCGGCGCCAGGCCCAAGGCCGCCCGCAACCGCAGATGAAACAGCCTGGATGCGGCTCGCCGAAAGCGCACGCAGCAACGCGTCGTCGACTCCGCTGGCCAACTGCTGCACTCCGGTGTCGGCGGCCAGCGCCTCGAAGCGGTTCACCTCGACGCTGCCGCCGACGCTGTTCGCCGGCAACGCCGGTTCTGAGGAGGCGCCGGACTCGGGCCGGTCAGGGGTGAGCGCCCACCAGGCGACCAGCACCGTCATCACCAGCATGGCCACGATAACCGGCTTGCGCTGCGCCCAGCTGCGCTGGGGCTGGCCGGCTTTCGCCAGCGTCGGCTCGGCCGCGTCGCCTGCATCGGCTGAAGGGACGCGGATCGGCGTCACCGGCGCCTCGAAGATATAGCCTCGGCGCGGCACCGTCCGGACGAGGCGCCGTCCCTCGTCCCCGAGCGCGCGGCGTATTTCTACGAGGCACTGGGTGAGGGAGTCCTCGGTGACGATCTGACGGCCCCAGGCGGCATCCAGCAATTCGTTCCGGGCTACCAGCCGGCCCGCGTGTCGCACGAGATACGCCAGCACCGCGAAAGCCTTCGGTCGCAGCCAGAGCTCCCCGTTTGGTCCGAGCAGCGCTTCGCGCTCGAGATCGAGTACGAAGTCGCCGAAGCGGATCCTGCCTCGATCGGAATCGCTGTCCGACATGCGCGGTGACCTCCGGAGCATCAGCCGCAGTTTATGCGTATGCAGCGGATTGTACGGGGAAACTGACGGATGTGCGCCGGCCGAGCGTGGATCGACGAGCGGGGTTCATGCATTTTTTGACAGCTCTTTCGCCTCGACTTCGATCGGATGCCGACGTCAGGTCTGCAATGCGTCCTGCTCTTTCAAGACCCGTGCATCACGCGGGCGCCAGGTCGAAAAATATGCCCAACCGCGGTGTACCGGATTCCCCCCGGCTACTCCACCGTACCTTCGCCCAATTTTGGCAGATTCACCGCAACTCCTTCGTGTCATGCGGGTGCCGGCCGCCTACGCTCGCATGGAAGGTGGACGGAGCTTTGAGCTCCGCAGGCTCCATCATCGGGAGAACGCATATGAATCACAGGAATTACGACGCGGTCGCCATCCCGTGCCTGCTGCTCATGGCGAGCTGCGCTGCAAGCCCGGAACAGACGTCCTTCGAGATTGCAGACGGTCGCGCCCGCTGGCTCGACAGGTTCCATGCCGACGAGATCGCTTGCAGGGCCTCGGGCGGCCACATAGTCCAGGAGCGGCACTCGCCCGACTCGATCCGAGTCGGTGAGAAAGGACCGGAAATCGGAACCCGGTACTGGTGTGCCCGATGACATCCGCGATCTCGAGATGCCGAGCCCGCGCAATCGGTGACGGATGCAGGCGGCGGTGCCGGTCCGAGTCGCCTGCGCGCCGCCGCGCAGCGGCCCCCAGTCGTTGAGGTGCTTGAGGATCCGCTCGATGACCTCGGCTTCGGTGATGAACTAAAAGCAAGGCTTCGCAAGCGGAGGCTGGCCCCTTCTACGGACGCGGCAACTGTACCGTCGCGGCTTCGGTCGCGTCACCCCGTTCCGCGGCCGGTTCCGGCGTGCGGTACTTGTCACATTGTGCCTGCACGGCGCTGCGCGCCCAGCCGTACGCCACGATGCCGGTTACGATGTTGGCGAGAGCGTAGGCGCCGAAAATGCCTGCGATGCCGAACCAGCGTTCCGCGATCCAGGCGAGCGGTATGTAGAGCGCCGCCATGCGCGAGACGCTTATGATGACGCCGGGTACCGGCTTGCCCATGCCGTTGAACGAGGCGTTCATCACCATCACCATGCCGTAGGTCCCGTAGCTGATCGGCGCTATCAGCAGGAACGTCGTCGTCACCTTCGTGACGGCGGGGTTATCGCTGAAGAGCGACGGCAGCCAGCTGCTCAGGGCGGCGAGGGCGGCCGCAATGGCGAGGCCGGACGCGAGGCAGAACAGCGTGCACAGCCTGAGCGCCAGGAAGATGCGCTCGGACTTGCCCGAGGACAGGTTCTGCCCGACGAAGGGGCCGATGATGGCGGACATGGCGTAGAAGATGACCAGTGTGAGCGACTCGACACGGCTCGCCACGCCGAAGCCGGCGACGGCCTCGGGTCCGTAGCGGGCCAGCATCGCGGTAATGACGCCGGTGGCGATCGGGATGATCGCGTTCGTTCCCGCCGCGGGCACGCCCACATGGAGGATATCGCCCCAGGAGCGCTTCAGCTCGTCGAGCTTCGGCAGGTCGAAGGCCAGCATCTCGAGCCGCCTGTGCATGAAGTAGAAAGCGCCGAAGAAGAGCGCGCTGCGCGCCAGCAGCGCCGCCATCGCCGCGCCGTTCAGCCCCATGGCCGGTATCGGCCCGAGGCCGAAGATCAGCAGAGGGTCGAGAAGCACGTTGGCGATGGACGCCATCACCATCAGCATGCTGGGCAGGCGGGTGTCTCCGGTCGCGCGCATGCTGCTCATGCCGACCATGCCGACGACGATGAACGGCACGCCGGCGTACAGGATCTTCATGTAGCCGCCGATCAGGCCGAGCATGTCCTCCGGTGCGCCGAGGAGCCGGAAGAGCGGATCGATGGTCGCGACGCCGATGGCACAGACCACGGCCGTGATGGCGAAGGACAGGAGCAGGCTGTCCGTGACGAGGCGGCGTGCGCGCTCATGGTCGTCAGCGCCTATGGCCCGCGCCACGACGGACGACGTGCCCGCACCGAGACCGATGGCAACGCTCGTCACCACCATCAGCACGGGGAACGCGAAGCTCAGCGCCGCCAGCGCCCGGTCGCCGACCATGCCGATGAACCACGCGTCCGCGAACGCCTGCAGCATCATCGTGAAGATGCCGAACAGTACGGGCACGGTCATGTCGACCAGATGCCGGCCGACAGAACCCTGTGTCAGGCGGGCCTGCTTGCTTGCCATGTCTTTTCGGGGAATTCGTGAGGCGCCGACAGCGGCGACGACTGCCGTAACTATGGCTCAGCAGTCCATTGGCCGCAATCGCCCGCGGGCGGCAAGGTGCATCGGTTATGATGCCGGCTTCTGCAAGCTCAGCCGCGGACGGCGACCGGGATGGCCTGGAAAAAGCTCAGCTCTAGAATCGCGTTCGACAATCCGTGGATCACTGTGTTCGAGGAACAGGTCATCAACCCCGGCGGAGGAAGGAGCAACTACGGGCGCGTCCACTTCAAGAACCAGGCGGTGGCGATCGCGCCGCTGGACGACGAGGGCAACACGTGGCTCGTGGGCCAGGACCGCTACGTGCTGGATGCCTTCTCCTGGGAGCTGCCGATGGGCGGCGCACCGCTGTCGGAATCGCCGCTGGACGCCGCGAAGCGCGAGCTGAGGGAAGAGACGGGCCTGACGGCCGCAAAGTGGACGGAGACGATGCGGCTGCACACCAGCAATTCGATCACGGACGAGCTCGGCATCGTCTTCGTCGCGGAGGAACTGACGGAAGGCGAGCCGGATTTCGGCGAAACGGAGGACCTCACCATTCGAAAGCTGCCGCTGGCGGAGGCGCTCGAGATGGTCCGCCGCGGCGAGATCACGGACGCGATCAGCGTCGCCGCGCTGCTCCAGCTGCAGGCGACGCGCTGACACCTCCGGGGAGGTGACACGTCGCGCCGCTACGCCGAGCGCAGGGCCGCCGCCTCAGTACACCAGCTCCGCACTGACGACGTAGCGCATCGGCCCGCCCGGGTCGCGCGCATCGAACGGATAGCAGGTCACGAGGCTCAGCATCGGCGTGTCCGTGTCGAGCAGGATGCTGCCGCGCCGGGAGTCGACGACGTCGAGTGCGACGACCCGGAACAGATGCCCGCGGCCGTCGGGCAGTTCCACGCGGATGCCGTCGCCACTGCGAAGGTGTCGCAGGAAGGCGAAGTGGGTATCGCGGTGGCCCGCGATGATGCTGTTGCCGTTCTCGCCCGGCAGCACGCTCGCGCTCAAGTGCCCCGGCCCGAACGCCAGCGTGCGCCCGGAACCGCCCGCGAGCACGATCAGCCCGACCTCGCCCTGCCGCGCCGACAGGCGCGCCACCGGAAACGTGTCGGCCCACGGCCAGGGCCGCGCCTGGCCTTCGCCGTCGCGCGCCCGGTCCCACGCGCGCTGCAGCATTTCCTGCGCGACCCAGGCCTTCGCCGGTACCCAGGCGCCTTCGCCGAACTGCCAGAAGCCGAGGCAGAGCAGGCAGGCCACGAGCAGGCGCCCCGGGGTCAGCTCAGGAAGCCCGGCGTGCATGGATGCAGCCGACACGCCGCCGCCTGCCGGCGAGGCAGGCCGCGAGTGCCAGCGCCAGCAGGAACGCACCCAGCGCGAGCTGGCGCTCGTGGCCGGTGGCCGTCGCGGGAAATCCGAAGATCGCCCCGAAGTTCTGGCCGTAGGGCAGCAGGTTCGGCACCTGCTCGCGCTCCAGTCCGGCCTGCGCCGGCCGCGCCGGCGTCTTGTCGACGGCGACGAGGCTCGTGTAGCGGCTGACGAGATGGTGCCGGAGCGCCGTCTGCACCACAGCAAGGCGATCGGCCTCGGCATCTTCGCCGTCCTGTCGCCCGTCCAGCAGGTGTTCGATGCGCGCGCGGGCCCATACGGCCGCCACGCCCGCCCCCTCACGCGCGTCCGCGAGCGGAATGTCCCTGCGCCAGGCGCCGGCCGGCGAGTTGCCGCTCACCGTCACCAGATCGCCCGCGCGGGCCGGCGCCGCCAGGCGCGTCTTCTGCACGACGGGCTCGCCCGCGTACAGGTCGGGCACGGCTCCCGGATAGGCGAGCGCGCCGCCGCCCGGCCAGCGGACCTCGATGTCGGTCACCTGCGGCCGCTCGAGCTTTGCAAACAGCGCAGCCATCTTTTCCCGGACCTCGTGCAGGGCGCTGATGAACGTGAAGGTGCCGCGGCCCTCTCTCGCGGCCTTTCGCATGAAGAGGCTGTTCGGCGCGGAGCCGATGCCGACGGTGAACAGCCTCGCGTTGCCGAGCCTTTTGCCGATCACTGCGAACAGCTCCTGCTCGTTGCCCACGCTGCCGTCGGTGATGAAGATGATCTGGCGCAACCGTTCTCCGATACCCCCGGCTCCCAGCGCCCGCTCGAGTGCCGGGCGCATCTCGGTGCCCCCGTTCGCCTCGAGATCGCGCACGTAGCGGTGGGCGAGGCCGATGTTGGCGCTCGACGCCTCGATGCTCCGGGGAAAAAGCGCGTGCGTCACCGAGTTGAACTGTATGACGTTGAAGCGATCGCCGGGCCGGAGGCCATCGAGCGCGAGCGCGAGCGCCTGTTTCGCCTGCTCGATGGACGTGCCGTGCATGGAACCGGACGTGTCGATCACGAAGACGAGGTCGCGGGGGAGGGACGGAGCGGATGCGGCGTCGGCATCGGGCGGCAGCATCATCAGCAGGTAATGCGGCTCTCCGGCGAGGGTTTCGCGAAACAGCGTCGCGCGGGGCATGGCGTCCGCAGCCGGCCGCCAGACAAGCTCGAAGTCGTGATCCATCGGGACCCGGCCGTCCTTCAGCCGGACGTCGTAGCGCCCGTCGTCGACCTCGCTCACATCCACGGGATGATAGGCACTGCGGATCGCCTCGAGCGGCAGGCCGGCGTCGATTGCCACGTCGATCGACACGCGGTGATCCGACGACGCCGTCACGACCGGCGGCGTGATCAGCGACGCGTCCGGAACGCGATCGGTATCGGGCGCCCAGCCCGAACCCTGGCGGTCCGGCAGCGGCGCGCCCGGAATGTAGCGCGGCGTCAGGGTGAGCGGAAAGCGCAGGCTGAATGCGCCGTCGTCGTAGCGCAGCGTTTCGAGGTACTCGATCTCGATCGTCACGGTGTCGCCGGGCGGGATGTTGGCGACGGAGGTGGTGAAGAGATTCGCCCTTTGCTGCTCCACGAGGCCGGCCCGCTGTCCGCTCGCCTTCGCCTGTTCGTACTCCTTTCGCGCCTCCTCCTTCTCGCGAATCTCTCCCTCGATATAGCGGTCGCCGACGTGCATGCGCAGGCGGTCGACGGCTGCGCCGTCCGGCAGGGGGAAGACGTAGACGGCTTCCGTCCATTCGCCGGCGTCGTTGCGGAAGCGCTGGCTCACCGCCGTGCGGGCGACGGGCCCGCTGATCGTGGCGTCCACGTCCGTGTTGATCCGGGTTGCGACGCGGTAGCCGTCGCGCATCCTGAGCAGCAGGCTGCCGGACTGC
>CAZTAE010000065.1:0-11179 GCA_964611535.1 uncultured Woeseiaceae bacterium | reverse complement strand
CGAGCCAGCTGATCAGCACCGAGGCGAAGCGGCTCGGCTTCGCCGAAGGCATCGCGCTCTCGACCGACGGCACGGTCAGCGAAGGCGCCGGCGAGAACCTCTTTCTGGTGCGCAACGGGCGCCTGTTGACGCCGCCGTCGACCAGCTCAATCCTGACCGGGATCACGCGCGACACGGTGATCCGGCTCGCGGAGCGGCAGGGGCTCGCGGTCAGCGAGCAGCGCATTCCGCGGGAGATGCTGTACCTCGCGGACGAGCTCTTCTTCTGCGGCACGGCGGCCGAGATCACGCCGATACGTTCGGTCGACCGCATCGAGGTCGGGAGCGGACGCCGCGGACCGGTGACGGCGCAGCTGCAGGACGCCTTCTTCGGCTTGTTCAGTGGCGACACCGAGGACACCGACGGCTGGCTGGAAGGCATCGAGGATGCCGGCGACGACGCGGCCGGCGCCGTCGCCGCGGCCAGCTCCTGACGCACGCATGCCGGCCGGACAGCCAAGCACGCTCTTCGAGAAGGTCTGGTACGAACACCTCGTGACCGACGAGACGCCGGAGACACCGGCGATTCTCTACATCGACCTGCACCTGATCCACGAAGTCACCACGCCGCAGGCATTCGACGTGCTGCGCGAGCGCGGCCTGACCGTGCGCCGCCCGGAGCTGACGCTCGGCACGATGGATCATTCGACGCCGACGACGCCGGCGGGCAGGTTCCGGGACGTCGCCATCGTCGGCGATCAGGCGGCGAGGCAGGTCGCGCGCATGCAGGAAAACTGCCGCGACTTCGGCCTGGAGCTGTTCGCCCTCGGCAGCCCCGAGCGCGGCATCGTCCACGTGATCGGCCCCGAGCTGGGCGCGACCCAGCCCGGCAAGACGATCGTCTGCGGTGACAGCCATACGAGCACGCACGGCGCGTTCGGTGCGCTCGCCTTCGGCATCGGCACGACCGAGGTGGGGCACGTGCTGGCGACGCAGTGCCTCCTGCAGCGCAGGCCGAAGACGATGTCCGTGCAGGTCGACGGACGGCTCGCGCCGGGTGTCACCGCCAAGGACCTGATCCTCGCGATCATCGGCGAAATCGGCGTCGACGGCGGCACCGGCCACGTGATCGAGTATCGCGGCGAGGCGATCGCGGGTCTCGACATGGAAGCGCGGATGACGGTGTGCAACATGTCGATCGAGGCCGGCGCGCGCGCCGGCATGATCGCGCCCGACGAGACGACGTTCGAGTATCTGCAGGGCCGCCCCCGGGCGCCGCACGGCCGCGACTGGGATGCCGCCCTGGCGCGCTGGCGCCGCCTGCCGGGCGACAGCGACGCCACGTTCGACAAGACGGTGTCGCTGGATGCCGCGCGGCTGCAGCCGATGGTCACCTTCGGGACGAACCCGGGCATGGTGGTGGCCGTCAACGACCCGGTGCCCGCGCCGAACGGCGACGCCAGCTTCGCCAGGGCGCTCGACTACATGCAGATCGAGGCCGGCAAGCCGCTGACGGAGACGGCCGTCGACGTCGTGTTCCTCGGCAGCTGCACCAACGCCCGGCTGTCGGACCTCGAGCAGGCGGCCGGCATCCTGCGCGGCCGCCGCGTCGCGCCCGGCGTCCGCATGCTGGTGGTCCCGGGCTCGCAGCAGGTCAAGCGCGAGGCCGAGGCGCGCGGGCTGCACGAGGTGTTCCTCGCGGCCGGCGCCGAGTGGCGCGAATCCGGCTGCTCCATGTGCCTCGGCATGAACGGCGACACCGTTCCGCGCGGACGTCTCAGCGTCAGCACCAGCAATCGCAACTTCGAGGGCCGGCAGGGAGCCGGCGCGCGCACGGTGCTCGCGAGCCCGCTCACGGCTGCGGCATCCGCGGTCGCGGGCCGCATCGCCGATCCTCGCGGGTTACTCTGAGCCGTGCGCCCCGTACGCAGGATCGAGTCGCGCACCGTCGTCCTGCCGGTGAACGACATCGACACGGACCAGATCGTTCCGGCGCGCTTCCTCACGACCACCACGCGCGAGGGGCTCGGCGAGCACCTGTTCCACGACTGGCGCTACCGGGAGGACGGTTCGCAGAACCCGGACTTCGTGCTGAACGCACCGGAAGCCGGCGGCTGTGAGGTCCTCGTTGCCGGGCGCAACTTCGGCTGCGGCTCATCGCGCGAGCATGCGCCCTGGGCACTGCTCGACTTCGGCTTCCGCGCCATCGTCAGCAGCGAGATCGCGGACATCTTCCGCAGCAACTCGCTCAAGAACGGGCTGTTGCCCGTCACCGTCGACGCCGAACGCCACGCCTGGCTGCTGCAGAACCCGGGGGTGCGCGTCGCCATCGACGTCGCCGCCTCGCACCTCGTGCTGCCCGACGGCACGACCGTCCCCTTTCCCATCGACGCGTTCTCCCGCTACTGCCTGCTCGAAGGCATCGACCCGCTGGGCTTCCTGCGGGCCAACGAGGACGCCATCCGCGCCTACGAGGCGTCGCGCCCGTGGATGCCCTGATCGCCGTCCTGCCCGGGGATGGCATCGGGCCGGAAGTCGCCGAAGCGGGCGTGGCGGTCCTGAAGACGATCGCCGAAGGTCACGGCCATCGGTTCGCGTTCCGCGAGGCGATGATCGGCGGCGCGGCCATCGATGCCCTGAGCGACCCGCTGCCCGATGCCACGATAGCCGCGTGCCGGGACGCCGACGCGGTCCTGCTGGGGGCCGTCGGCGGACCCCGCTGGTCGGACCCGAACGCGCCCGTGCGGCCGGAACAGGGCCTGCTGGGGCTGCGTTCCCGTCTCGGCGTGTTCGCCAACCTGCGGCCGGTGAAGGTCTACCCGGAACTGGCCGAGGCGTCCCCGCTCAAGGCCGATCGCCTGCAGGACGTCGACCTGCTGGTGGTCCGGGAGCTTACCGGCGGAATCTATTTCGGCGAGAAGACGCGTGACGAGCATTCCGCCAGCGACGTCTGCCGTTACGAGACTTCGGAAATCGAGCGCATCGTCCGCGTCGCCGCCGGGCTCGCGGAGCGCCGGCAGCGGAGGCTGTGCTCGGTCGACAAGGCCAACGTGCTCGAAACCTCGCGCCTGTGGCGTGACGTGACGAATCGCGTGGTGGGCGCCGAATTTCCGGACATCGAGCTCGAGCACCTGCTCGTCGACGCCGCGGCGATGCACCTGGTGAACCGGCCGGGGCATTTCGACGTCATCGTGACGGAGAACATGTTCGGGGACATCCTCACCGACGAGGCGTCGATGCTCGCCGGTTCCCTGGGGATGTTGCCGTCGGCGTCGCTGGGCGAGACACGCCGCGGACTGTTCGAGCCGATCCACGGCTCGGCGCCCGACATCGCGGGCAAGGGCGTCGCCAATCCCTGCGGCATGATCGCGAGCGCGGCCCTCCTCCTGCGCCACGGGCTCGGCCTCGAGGAAGAGGCACGGCGTGTCGAGGAATCGATCGCCGCGGTCGTCGCGGAAGGCGCGCGCACCGCGGACCTTGCGCTGGCGGGAGAAGCGGTCCTCTCCACGCGCGAGATGACGGACGCGATTATTCGCAAACTGCGCTGAGGGCGGCGGCAGCGCGAGGCGTCGCCGCGCCCGTGCGCCGGAAGTCGGCGATGAGCGCGGCCAGGTCGGCCGTCTGGATCAGGAAGCCGTCGTGCCCGTCGCTCGAGTCGAGGATCTCGTAACGCGCATTCGGCAGGTGCCGCACCAGCTCCTGCTGCTCGTGCGCCGGATAGAGGATGTCGGAGCTGATCGAGACGACCAGCGCCGGCTGGCGGATGCCGGCGAGGACTCTCCCGTATTCGCCGCGCCCGCTCGCCAGGTCGTATTCGTTCATGGCCTGGGTCAGGCGGACGTAGGTGTTGGCATCGAAGCGGTCGTTGATCTTCCGTCCCTGGTGCCGGAAATACGACTGCACCTGGAACAGCCCGTCCTCGCGGCGGTCGCGGCCGAAGCGGTCGTCGAAGCCGTGCCAGCTCCGGTAACCGCAGATCGCCATCATGCGCGCCGCCGCGAGTCCCTTCGCGGGAGGCGCCTCGTCGGTGTAATAGCCGCCGTGCCAGTCCGGATCCGCGTAGATCGCCTGGCGTTGCGCCTCGTTCATGGCCACGCACCAGGCGGAGTGCCGGCCCCCGACGCCGATCGGCGCGATCGAGGCCACCCGGTCGGGATACATCAGCGCCCACTCGAGCGCCTGCATGCCGCCGAGCGAGGGCCCCGTGACCAGCTTGAGCCGCTCGATGCCGAGGTGATCGAGCAGGCGACGCTGCAGGTTCACCATGTCGCGCACGGTGATCTGCGGAAAACCGGCCCGCCAGCGTCCCGCGCCGTCCGGCCGCGGCGACACCGGGCCGGTCGTGCCGTAGCAGCTGCCGAGGATGTTGCTGCAGAGGATGAAATCGGTCGCGGGATCGAAAGCGCCCCGCTTGCCGATGATGCCCGGCCACCAGGCGTCCGCGTCGGCCGAGCCGGTCAGCGCGTGGCAGATCAGGATGGCGTTGTCGGCGGCATGGGCGGGATCGCCCCAGCTGCGCCAGGCGACCGTGACCGGTTCCAGCACCTCGCCCGATTCGAGTGGCAGCGGTTCCTCCAGTCGCAGGAACCGCGTCTCCGGCGAGACGTGCCGGCGCAGCCGCTCCGGCAGCGCCTCCCGGGGATCCGCCGCGGACGACACAGCCGTCCGCTCAGCAGGCCGCCGCCGACGCCGCGACCGCGACGGGACGCGACGCCGTCGCCGCCTCCAGGGCGGCGAGCACGTCGGCGACCAGGTCGTCGCCGCTCTCGACGCCGACCGACAGCCGGATGAGAGTCGGCCGGATCCCGGCGGCCTCGAGCGCATCCGCCGACACGGGCGCATGCGTCATCGACGGCGGATGGCAGACGAGGCTCTCGACGCCCCCGAGTGACTCCGCCAGCGAGAAGAACTGCAGGCTGTCCACGAAGCTCCGCACCGCCGGCTCACCGCCGGCGATCTCGAAGCTCACCATGCCGCCGAAACCCTTCTGCTGCCGGCACGCCAGCTCGTGGCCCGGGTGGTGCGGCAGCCCCGGGTAATACACGCGCTCGACCGCGGCGTGCTCGTCCAGCACGCGCGCGAGCCGGTTCGCGTTCTCCTCGTGCTGGCGGATGCGGGCGTGCAGCGTCCGCACGCCGCGCAGGGTGAGGTAGCTGTCGAACGGCGCGCCGGTGAGGCCCAGACAGTTCGCCCACCAGCCGAGTCTTTCGGCCAGCTCGTCGCCGGCGGCTATGACCGCGCCGCCGACCACGTCGCTGTGGCCGTTCAGGTACTTCGTCGTCGAGTGCACGACCAGGTCCGCGCCGAGCGCTATCGGTTGCTGCAGGGCCGGTGAGAGAAACGTGTTGTCGACCGCGAGCAGCGCGCCACAGTCGCGTGCGAGCTCGGCGACGCGCTCGATGTCGACGATGCGGAGCAAGGGATTCGACGGCGTTTCGACCAGGATCAGGCGCGGGTTGCGCGCGCAAACCGCTTCGAGCGCGTCCTCATCGGTCTGGTCGACGAAGGCGACCTCGAAGTGCCCTTTCCCGGCCAGGTTCTCGAACAGCCGCCAGGTGCCGCCGTAGCAGTCGTGCGGCGCGACCAGCAGCTCGCCGGGCTCGAGCAGGTGCGCGAGCAGCGTCAGCGACGCCATGCCCGACGACGTGACGACGGCGCCCGCCCCGCCCTCCAGCACGGTCAGCGCCTCGGCGAGCGCATCCCGCGTGGGGTTGCCGCTCCGGCAGTAATCGTAGCGGCGCTTGTTGCCGAAGCCGTCGAAGGTGTAATTCGACGAAAGATGCAGCGGCGGGACGACCGCGCCGTGCTGCGTGTCGCTTTCCAGCGCCGCGCGAACGGCAAGCGTCGCCGTGTCGGTCGAGGAACTCATGAGATGGCTCTCCGCGTAGTCCAACGTTCGGCCTTTCGGCCTTCTTCTCATCGGACTCCCGCGGGTACCGCCGGGAGGGGTGCCGTGCCCTGCGCGTTCGCTGTTCCCGAACCTGCGTTACAACGACACTCATCTTTCGGATACGAGCAGCGCTCGCTCCGCAGGAGTTGGCACCGTTTCGGGATGGTTGGTCCCGAAGGTTGCCCCGGCGTCTATGGGCCTTTCCCTCAGCCGGTCTCGATGAGTCGCAGCCAGTGTAGAGTCAAGACGAATTGCAGGTCAAGCTTTTCCGCCGCATGGGTCACAACGGAAACTGCCTGGCCGCCGGGGCCGGTGCCGGCGCGGGCACACCGGCAACCGGAAGTTGCCATGGACGCCGTTTTGCTCTAATGTACTAGCGCATTAATACATTAATACAGAACCGCCACCTGTGAAACCGAACCGCCAGGACTCCGAAAGCGACCGCAAACGCCGGGAGGACGCCCTGTTCCGGGCCGTGACGAGCCTCCGGGACCTGCGCGAATGCCGCAACTTTTTCAAGGACCTGTGCACGCCGGCGGAGCTGCAGGCGCTGGTCGACCGCTGGCAGGTGGTCGAGCTGCTGCAGCAGCGGCTGCCGTACCGGCGGATCCAGGAGCTGACCGGCGTCAGCGTGACCACCATAGGCCGGGTGGCGCGCTATCTGAGCGACGGCTTCGGCGGTTACCGCACCGCAATCGCCCGCACGGCCGGCAAGCGCGCCCGCAAAGCCGGCATCCACTGAAGGAATCGCCATGGCCTCTCCCGAGCAGCGCATCAAGATCGCTGTGCAGAAATCCGGCCGCCTGACGGACCACTCGCTGGACCTGCTGGAGCGCTGCGGCCTGAAGTTCACGCAGAGCAAGGACCAGCTGTTCTGTTTCGGCGAGAACATGCCGGTCGACGTGCTGCTCGTGCGCGACGACGACATCCCCGGGCTCGTTGCCGAGGACGTCTGCGACCTCGGCGTGGTCGGTCTCAACACCGTGCACGAGAAGCGGCTGGGCATGGAGCGCGAGGGCCGCGAGGCGCTGTTCCACCAGGTTTACGCGCTCGATTTCGGCCACTGCCGCCTCTCGATCGCCGCGCCCGAGGACACGGCCTTCGACGGACCGGCGAGCCTTGCCGGCAAACGCATCGCGACGAGCTACACCGAATCCCTGACCGACTTCCTCGTACGGGAGTCGATCGAGGCGGAGATCGTCTACTTCTCCGGGGCTGTGGAGATCGCGCCGAAGCTCGGACGCGCCGATTTCGTCTGCGATCTGGTCTCCACCGGCTCGACCCTCGCGGCCAACCGGCTGCGCGAGGTGCAGACCATCCTCGAGAGCGAGGCGGTCGTCATCCAGACGCGGACGCCGCTCGCCGACTCGAAGCAGGCGTGGGTCGACCGCATCCTGCAGCGGATGGACGGCGTCCTGCAGGTCCGCGAAAGCAAGTACATCATGCTGCATGCGCCGCGCTCGGCCCTCGCGAGGATCGCGGAGCTTCTGCCGGGGTCGGAGTACCCGACCGTCATCCCGCTGGACGGCCAGAGCGACAAGGTCGCGGTGCACGCCGTCTGCCGCGAGACGGTCTTCTGGGAGACGCTCGAGAACCTGAAGCAGGCCGGCGCGAGCTCGCTCCTGGTCCTGCCGGTCGAGAAGATGCTCGTCTAGGTCCATGCCGATCGCGATACAGCACTGGAACGGACTGGACACCGAGGCACGCGCGGCGGCGCTCAGCCGTCCCGCGTCCGGGGCCGATGGGTCGCTCGCCGGATCCGTCGCCGGCATCCTCGAGGCCGTGCGCCGCCGCGGCGACGCCGCGCTCGCTGAATTCACGGAACGCTTCGACGGCGCGGCGCCGGGCGCCCTGCGGGTGAGCGACGAGGAGTTCCGCGCCGCCGAAAGCGCGCTGCCGGCGAGCGCCATCGCCGCAATGCGGCTCGCCATCGACAACGTCCGGCGCTTCCACGAGCTGCAGCTGCCCGCCGAGTACGCGGTGGAGACGCTGCCGGGCGTCCGCTGCGAGCAGGTCGCGCGCCCCATCGACAACGTCGGACTGTACGTGCCGGCCGGAACGGCGGCTCTGCCCTCGGCCGCCATCATGCTGGCCGTGCCGGCCACGCTCGCCGGCTGCCCGCGGCGCATGCTCTGCACGCCGCCCCGCCGTGACGGCAGCGCGGACCCGGCGGTGCTGACGGCGGCGCGGCTCGCCGGTGTCGACGAGGTGTACAAGGTCGGCGGCGCGCAGGCGATCGCCGCGATGGCCTGGGGCACGGAAACGGTGCCGAAGGTGGACAAGATCTTCGGGCCCGGCAACGCCTGGGTTACGGCAGCCAAGACGGCCGTCGCGGCGGACCCGGCGGGCCCGGCCATCGACATGCCCGCGGGACCTTCGGAAGTCCTGGTGATTGCGGACGGGCAGGCGAGCCCCGAATTCGTCGCGGCCGACCTGCTGTCGCAGGCCGAGCACGACGCCGATTCGCAGGTGGTGCTGCTGGCGACCACGGCCGACCTCGCCGGGCGCGTCGCCCGTGAGGTCGAGGCGCAGCTCACCGGACTGCCGCGCCGCGAGATTGCCGCCGCCGCGATCGCCAACAGCCGCTTCCTCGTCGTCGGCGGGCTGGACGAGGCCGTCGAAGTCAGCAACGCGTACGCGCCGGAGCACCTGATCCTGCAGGTCGACGAGCCGCGCCGGCTGCTGCCGCTCGTGCGCAACGCCGGCTCGGTGTTCCTGGGCCCGTGGTCGCCGGAGGCGGCAGGCGACTACTGCAGCGGAACCAACCACGTGCTGCCGACCGCCGGCAATGCCCGGGCCTGCAGCGGTCTCTCCGTCGACCAGTTCATGCGCCGCATGACGGTGCAGGAGCTGAGCGAGGACGGCCTGCGCGCCCTGTCTGCCGCCACCGTCGAACTGGCGGAGCTCGAAGGCCTCGCCGCCCACGCCGCCGCCGTCACCCGCCGCCTCGCAAGCAGCGGTAAGGCACTCGCCCGCGGCACGATCCCGTCGAACGGCGCCGCACTACCGGACGGCATCCGCAGCCTGGCCCGCCCGGAAGTCTCGCGACTGCGCCCCTACACCGCCGCTCGCCAGGAACCCGACAGCGTGCGGCTCAACGCGAACGAGGCACCGCGTCCGCTCGGCTCCGGCGCCGCGCTCAACCGCTACCCGGAAATCCGCCCCGCGCGCCTGCAGGAACGCCTGGCGGCGCATTACGGCGTCACACCCGGCAACCTGCTGGTGACCCGCGGCAGCAGCGAGGCGGTGGATCTGCTGATCCGCGCCTTCTGCCGCGCGGGCCGGGACAGCATCGTCATCTCGCCGCCGACCTTCGGCATGTACCGCGTCTATGCCGACATCCAGGGCGCGCGCACCCTCTCGGTGCCGCTGGCGGCCGAGCGCGATTTCCGGCTCGACCCGGACGACGTGCTGCAGCACTGCACGGACGACACGAAGCTGATCTTCATCTGCTCGCCCAACAACCCGACCGGCAGCAGCGTGCCGCTCGACGTCATCCGGGCGATCGCCGGGGCACGCGCCAGCCGCTCGCTCGTGGTCGTCGACGAGGCCTACGCGGAATTCTCGACCGAACCTTCGGCCGTGCCCGACGTCGAGCGCCGCGACAACGTCGTCGTGCTGCGCACGCTCTCGAAAGCGCTGTCGCTCGCGGGGGCGCGCTGCGGCGCGGTGATCGGCGCGTCCGACGTCATTTCCATGCTGAACGCGATCCTCGCTCCCTATGCGCTGGCGACGCCGGTGGTGGACAGCGTGCTCGAAGCGCTGTCCCTCGACAATCTGCGGCGGGCCGCGGAAGCCGTCGCCGCCACGGTGCAGGAGCGCGAGCGGCTGCGCCGCGCCCTGGCCGCGTCGCCCGGGGTGGCGAAGGTGTGGCCCAGCGAGGCGAATTTCCTGCTCGTGCGCTTCGGCGACCTTGCCCCACTGAGGTCGCGGCTGGCGCGGGAACGGATACTGGTGCGCGAGCTGGAGGATGCCGCGCTCGAAGGCTGCGTTCGGATCACGGTCGGCACGCGCCGCGAGAACGACCTGCTCCTCGCCGCCCTCGACCGGACCGGGGAGGCGTTGCCATGAAAAAGGTGCTGTTCGTCGACCGGGACGGCACGCTGATCGAGGAACCGCCCGACCAGCAGGTCGACGCGCTGGAGAAGCTGCGCCTCGCACCCGCCGTCATCCCCGCCCTGCTCCGCCTGCGCGACCGCGGCTGGCGTTTCGTGATGGTGACGAACCAGGACGGGCTCGGCACCGACGCGTTCCCGCGCGAGCACTTCGAGCGCTGCCAGGAGCACCTGCTGGCGATCTTCCGCTCGCAGGGCATCGAGTTCGACCGCGTCTTCGTCTGCCCGCACGACGAGGCAGACCGTTGCGGCTGCCGCAAGCCGCGGACCGGGCTCCTGACGCGCTACCTCGCCGAGACTGCCCTGGATACGGAGCGCTCGGCGGTGGTCGGGGATCGCGAGGCGGACATGGCGCTCGCGCGCAACATCGGCATCCGGGGCATACCGGTCGGCGAAGGCTGGACCGCCATCGCCGATCGCCTCACGGCGGGCGACCGGCGCGCGCGGGTGGAGCGGACGACGCGCGAGACCGCCATCCGGGTTGCCGTCGATCTGGACCGGGAAGCACCCGTCGCCGTCGCCACCGGCATCGGCTTCTTCGATCACATGCTGGAGCAGATTGCGAAGCACGGCGGTTTCAGCCTGCGCGTCGAATGCCGCGGCGACCTCCAGGTGGACGAGCACCACACGGTCGAGGACACGGCGATCTGTCTCGGCAAGGCGGTGCGCGAGGCGCTGGGCGATCGCGCCGGCATCGGCCGCTACGGTTTCCTGCTGCCGATGGACGAGAGCGAGGCGCAGGTGGCGCTCGACCTCTCGGGCCGGGCCTGGTTCGGTTTCGAGGGCCGCTTCGACCGGGAGGCGGTAGGCGGATTGCCGACGGAGCTCGTGCCGCATTTCTTCCGCTCGTTCGCCGAGGCGGCGGGCGCGGCGCTGCACGTGCAGGTACGCGGCGAGAACGCGCACCACATGGTCGAGGCCTGTTTCAAGGCGGTGGGCCGCGCGTTGCGGAGCGCGATCCGCCGGGAGGGTCACGTGCTGCCCTCGACGAAGGGCGTGCTGGGTTGAGCGGCGAAGTCGCGATCGTGGACGGCGGTGGCGCCAACATCGCGTCGCTGACGGGTGCGCTCGAGCGGCTCGGCGCGCGCGCCCGGCTGACCGCCGATGCCGAAGCGGTGCGCGCCGCGAGTCACGTGATCCTGCCGGGGGTGGGGGCCGCGGCCGATGCGATGCGCACGCTGCGCTCGCGCGGCCT
>CAZTAE010000064.1:0-11276 GCA_964611535.1 uncultured Woeseiaceae bacterium | reverse complement strand
TCGTCGGACGACGACGGGTGGGCGCAGCTCGGCACCGTCGGCAGCAATATCGCCAAGCAGTCGCCGGACTTCGACCCGCGGAACTACGGTTACCGCAAGCTGAAGGAACTCGTCACCGCTACGAAGCTGTTCGACATGCGGGAGCAGTCCTTCGGCGAAGGTCAGCCGAAGCAGATCTACGTCAGGGACAAGCGGCGGAGGTAGCGCCGACCTCAGGCACGTACGTGTAATCCCATAAAAAGAGCGCCGCCGGCGGCGCTCGAAAACAGGAGATCGACAGTGAGTATCCTGTATCCCGTTTTTGCCCTGTTTGCGCTGACGGTCTTCTGTGTCTTCCGGCTGGCGTACCTCAGACTGCGCGCGGTTCGGGTGGGAGCTATCGACCCCCGTTTCTTCCGCCTGTACCGCGATGCCGAAGAGCCGGACGAGCTGCGCGTCCACGCCAGGCACCACGCGAACCTGTTCGAGGCGCCCGTCCTCTTCTATGTCATCGCAATCATTGCCTACGTGACGGAGCTGAGTGGAGCGCTGCCGCTGGTCCTCGCCTGGGCCTACGTACTGCTGCGTTACTCGCATACCTACGTACACCTGACATCCAACCGCGTGCTGCTGCGTTTTCGCCTCTTTGCGACGAGCTGGTTCGTGCTCATCGCCCTGTGGCTGGTCGTGTTCGCCGGCATCCTGCTTCGCCAGGCGTTCTCTCCGTGAAGGGCGAGGTCCGGCGCATTGCCCGGGCGCCGAAGATGAGGCGCGGCATAGCCGTGCTGCTCTTGGCCACCGGCGGATCGAGTTCCCGATGAAACGGGTGCGTTGCGACGACGCGTTCGGCGAAGCAGAGGCCCGCTGACTTTCGATGCTCCGGTCACGCAGTTTACCCGGCGGCGCTGCGCGGTTACCATCCACGCCCCCTGTTCCACCAGCGGTTCCCCCCGGACCCGGTACCGCCGACGGCGCGCCGGTCGACGCCCGGCGGGCGCCGTCACACTGCTGAGCTCAAGGCTTTCCATGGCGGGCGCGAAACTCATCGACGGCAAGGCACGAGCGGCCGAGATCACCGAAGCAGTTGCCGAAGGAGCGTCCGACCTCGTCCGCAGGCACGCCATCCGGCCGGGCCTTGCCGTCGTCCTCGTCGGCGACGACCCCGCCAGTCAGGTGTACGTGCGGAACAAGAAGCGCACGGCCGAATCCTGCGGCTTTCACTCCGTGCAGCACACGGTGCCGGCGGACGCGTCGCAACGGGACCTGCTGGCGCTCATCGAGGCGTTGAATGCCGATCCCGCCGTTCACGGGATACTCGTGCAGCTCCCGCTGCCCGGCCATCTGGACGAACGGCAGATTACGCAGACACTCGACCCGGACAAGGACGTCGACGGCTTTCACTATCGCAATATCGGCATGCTTGCGGCCGGCAACGCCGGCGACGCGTTCGTGCCGTGCACGCCGGCCGGTTGCATGCTCCTGGTCGAGGACCAGTGCGGCAAGGATCTCTCCGGCCTCGGTGCCGTCGTCGTCGGCCGCTCGAACATCGTCGGCAAACCGATGGCTGCCCTGCTCCTGCAGGCGAACGCCACCGTGACGGTCTGCCACAGCCGGACGAGCGACCTGCCGGCCGTAACAAGAGGCGCGGACATTCTGGTGGCAGCGGTCGGGCGGCCGAACATGCTGCGAGGCGACTGGATCAAGCCCGGAGCCGTCGTCATCGACGTCGGTATCAATCGGGTCGAGACCGGGGACGGCGGCAAGCCGCGGCTGACCGGGGACGTCGACTTTGCAGAGGCGAGCTCGGTCGCTGGCGCCATCACGCCGGTACCGGGCGGTGTCGGTCCCATGACCATCGCCATGCTGATGGCGAACACGCTGAAGGCTGCCTCCCGGCGCGCCTGACCGCCGCCTCCGGCCGCTGCTGCGCCCGGGCGATCGGCAGCAAGTCAGAAGCTGCCCTTCGACTCGAGCAGTATCTGCACGTCATCTATGGACGGGTCGCCGTCCAGCGGGAACGCGAGATCCAGGTGCACGATCTCGTCGGCGCCGCCGCGCGTCGGAGCGAAACGCAGCCCGAAACCGATGTCTTTCAGCCAGCCGAGCGAGGGCCCCCCGACGGGATTGTCGCCCCAGGTCCTGCCGACGTCGGCGAAGACGGCGCCGCCGACCCGCACCAGCCGGAACGGGTACCAGTCGGTGAAGTAGCGCTGCTCGACCGTGAACAGCAGGCTGGCGTCGCCGGCCTGGTAACGCAGCGGATAGCCCCTCAAGCCGTTGTCGCCGCCCAGCTCGATCGGGTTGTCGAGGTCGAGGTCATGGCCGACGCGACCATCGAACGTCATGAAGAACAGCCGCTTGGCAGTGATCTGGTTGTAGTAGCGGAACCCCAGCTCGTACACGGAATTCGCCACGGAACCGCCGTCGATCCGGCCGCTGGCCGCCGCGGACACGATCGCCGCTTTCCGGTTGATGTCGCCGAACCCGCGGCTGGCTTCCAGCGCGTAGATGATGGAGTCCCGGTCGGACCCGATGGCTTCGCTGGCGTAGCCCAGCGTCGCCGTCAGGCGCCGTCCCAGGTAGAAGTCCTCCGTCCGGCCGATCTGGTCGCGATTGGCGGTGGTCGCGTAGTAGTCCTCGAGAATCTCCAGCCCGATGAACGGATAGACCAGGCGGCGGTCGGCAGGCGCCACCGACAGCAGCTCGGGCTCGGCGACCTCCCCGAATTCCTGCGAGTCGTACACGAAGCCAGCCGTCCACCGGCGGACCCACCCGTCCTGCAGTCCCGCCGACCAGCCGCCGAACACGCTGAAGTAGTCCGTGCTGTGGCTGTATTCCGCGACTTCGTCGCCGAGCTCGTAGAGGCGGTCCTCGCGTTCGTCATCCAGGAACTCGAGGCCGGCTGTCCAGCGGGCGTCCAGCGCATAGAAGGGGCGTATCAGGTCGAGGTTGGCCGAGTGGCCGTCCGACCTGTCGGCGATTCCGGCGGCAAGCGACAGCCAGCTTCGCCCGAGGTTCTCGTCGGAGTAGGTGAAGGAGGTGGACTCCCTGTCCACGTCGTCGACGTACGACACGCCGAGATCGCCGCCGCGGCCGAGCAGGTTGGACTCCGACAGGCTCACGCGCACCTTGTTCTCGCCGCCGGAACGCGAAACCGAGAAGCCCGGCATCAGCGTCCAGAGATCGCGCGTGCGGACGGCGACGTCCACCACACCGTCCTCGTAGCGAAGCGGCTCCACCTCGGCGGTGTACAGGAATTTCTTGCCTCTAAGGAGCCGCGCCGATTCCTGCATCAGCCGCTGCGAATACCGGTCACCTTCGGTGAACAGGAGCTGCTGCCGGATGACCGAGTCGTGCGTGACGATGTGCCAGCGGTTTGCCAGCCGGTAGAGGAACTTGTCCTCCTTCGGGTTGGACGTGTCGAACACGTTTTCCTTGAGCAGGACGATCTCGCCTATGCGCGCTCCCATCTCTTCCAGGCGTTCCGGGCCCGGAATCTCCCCGGGAGGCTCCTCTTCGAAGACCTCACGCGGCTGTGCGCCCACAGGGCCGCCCTGCAGCATCTGGAGAACGAGAAAGCCCAACGCCGCCGCGACGGGGCCGACCGCTGGCCGCCGGCCCGCGGCCGGCATCGGCCGCCCCGGGAACCTCAGGTGCATATCTCCTGCTGTCCGGGGCTCCAACGCATGCGCGCCGCGTACGACCGAGCATCCCGGGGACGCGGGATCGGCGCTGCCTGCACGGGGCGCGCGATGGCCTTCGGGCTGGAGTAGCTGTCCATGACTCGCTGCTGCTGCGGTTGCCTGCGGTTGCCGGCCCGTCCCTTGCCCGCGACGGGGTGCATTCACAGGGTATCAGCAACGTCGTCGAGCGTCGCCGACCCGCGTCTCGCTTAGCCCCCGCGGTGACGCTGGAATACCGCCGGTGCCTTCAGTATCGTTGTTGCCGTGCATCAAGGGAGTGTCGGGATTTGCAGACACGAGGCGAGGCGTTCAGGACGATCTGGCTGAAGGCCGACGACACGTCGGTCGTGCAGATCATCGACCAGCGGATGCTGCCGCACGAGCTCGTCATCCACGATCTCGTGACCTGGCGGGACGCTGTCCATGCCATCCGCGAGATGCTCGTGCGCGGTGCGCCGCTCATCGGCGCCACGGCCGCGTGGGGGCTCTACCTCGCGGCCAGCAATCCCGGCGACGACGGAGCGCCGGCAGACGCCGTCAGGACCGCGGCGGCCGGGCTGGAAAAGGCGCGGCCGACCGCGGTGAACCTCCGGTGGGCGATCGACCGCGTGCTGGAGCGCGCGCGCAGGAGCGGCGGTGCGGAGCTCGCGACACTGCTGCGCGCCGAGGCGCAGGCCATCTGCGACGAGGACATCGACATATCGCGCGGCATCGGCCTGCACGGACTGCCGATCATCGAGAAGATCGCCGAGCGCAAGGGCGGCGAGCCGGTGAATATCCTCACACACTGCAACGCCGGCTCGCTCGCAACCATCAACTGGGGCACTGCGACCGCGCCCATCTATTTTGCTCACGAGAAGGGCATAAAGGTGCACGTCTGGGTCGACGAGACGCGGCCGCGGAACCAGGGATCGCAGCTGACGGCGTGGGAACTCGCCCAGAACGGCATAGCGCATACGCTCGTGGTGGACAACGCCGGCGGCCACCTGATGCAGCGCGGCCTCGTCGATCTCTGCATTACCGGCACCGACCGCACGACGCGCACGGGTGACGTCGCGAACAAGATAGGGACCTATCTCAAAGCCTTGGCGGCGGCCGATAACGGCATTCCTTTCTACGTGGCGCTGCCCTCGACCACCATCGACTGGCGCCTCGAGGACGGAACGTCGATCCCCATCGAGGAGCGGGATCCGCTCGAAGTCAGCCACGTGCGCGGCCGGCTGCGAGGGCGCGTGGTCGAAGTTCTTACGACGGACGGCAATACTGCAATTAGCAACTTCGGTTTCGATATCACGCCGGCGCGGCTGGTCACGGGGCTCATCACGGAGTGCGGGGTGTGTGAAGCCAGCGAGCGAGGGCTGGCCCGCCTGTTTCCGGAGCGATCCAGGCACGCCTCGTGATCGACGAGGGCTATACAAAATACGTCGTGCACTGGAGCGATCGGCGTCCCGTCGCGCTCCCCGAAGTCGCCGAGCTGGACCGCTGGCGCAGACGCCTGTACGACGCGGGACTGATCGGCCAGTACGCGGACTCCGGCATCGGCTACGGCAACATCAGCGTGCGCATCGGCCGCGGCTCCGGGTTCCTTATCAGCGGCACCCGCACGGGCCATCGGCGGCACACCGGGCGGGAGCACTACGCCCTTGTCACCCACGCCGATATCGAAGGAAATTCAGTAACTTGCCGCGGCGCCGTGCAAGCATCGTCAGAAGCGCTCACGCATGCCGCGGTGTATGCGCTAGATTTGTCGACGGGCGCCGTCGTGCACGTCCACGACGACGTCCTGTGGGAGCGACTGAAAGGGACGCGACCGACGACCGACGCCTCCGTACCGTACGGCACGCCGGAAATGGCGCGGGAATTCGCCCGGCTATGGCGCGAGGGCGATTTCGCCGTAGCGGGCGTCGCGGTAATGGCGGGTCACGAGAGCGGTATCGTCAGCTTCGGCCGCGACCTGCAGGAGGCCACGGAGCGCGTACTGTCGCTCAAGGAGCGCCATCACTGACCGCCGGCACGAGCGGTTCCGGGCGCGGATACCCACACAGCTCGAGGAGGTACGCCGATGGAAATCCGAGTTCTCCCGATTGTCGCCGCATGCACGTTTCTCGCCGCCGGTGCCGCACCACCGGCCGATGCGGCCGAAGCTGCCGTCGACATCCGCGAATGGACGGTGCCGTGGGAGGAGTCCCGGCCCAGGGACCCGTACGTCGCGAACGACGGCCGGGTCTGGTTCGTCGGCCAGCGCGGACACTACGTCGCCAATTTCAGCCCCGAGACGGAGCAGTTCAACCGCTACGACCTGGACCCGGGGACGGGGCCGCACAACCTGCTCGTGGACGACAGCGGCGACATCTGGTACGCCGGCAACCTCGCCAACCACATCGGCCTGCTCGATCCCGACACCGGGCGGGTGACGAAGATAGAGATGCCGGCCCGGCGCGCTCGGGATCCCCATACCCTCACGTTCGATTCCGCGGGCGACATCTGGTTCACGGTTCAGCAGGGCAACTACGTCGGCAAACTGACCGTCGCGGATCATTCGGTGGAGCTGGCCGAAGTTCCGACCGGCCGCTCCCGCCCCTACGGCATCGCCGTCGATTCGAGCGATACGCCGTGGGTGGTGGAATTCGGCAGCAACAAACTGATACGGGTCGACCCGTCGGACCTGTCGCTCGAGGAGATCGAGCTGCCCGACGGGGACAGCCGCCCGCGCCGCCTCGTGATCAGCTCGGACGACGACGTCTGGTACGGGGACTATGCCCGCGGCTATCTGGGTCGGTACGAGCCGGCGTCAGGCGCGTTTTTCGAGGTGTCGATGCCGAGCGGCGCCGACAGCCGACCGTACGGCATGGCGATAGACAGGAACGACCGGATCTGGATCGTCGAGACGGGCGTGTCGCCGAACCTCTTCGTCGGCTTCGATACCTCGAGCCGGGAATTCTTCAGCATCACCGAGATTCCGAGCGGGGCCGGTGCGGTGCGCCACATGTACTACTTCGAGCCGGCCGGCGAGGTGTGGTTCGGCACCGACACCAACCGCATCGGTCGTGCGAAAGTTCACTAAGCCGGCCGCAGCGCTTTCGCTCGCCGTCGCGGTGCAAGCGCTCGCTGCAGGAACCGCCTGGTGCTACGAGGACGGCGCGCCTCCCGGCCACACCGGCGGCTTCGGTGAACCCGACTGCACCGTGTGCCATGCCGACAACGACAGGAACGTTGCCCGGGGCAGTCTGACGCTGGAGGAGCGCCCGCCGGAGGTTCCCGGCGGGCGGCAGGTGCTCGTCGTCGTCCTCGAACATCCAGAGCTGCGTAGCGGCGGCTTCCAGCTCGCGATCCGCACTCCCGACGGCGAGCCCGCGGGGTCGCCCGTCCCGGTCTCCGACCGGACCCGGATCGTCAACGACGGCGAACAGCCCTACCTGCAACACGCTCGCGAGGGCCGCCAACCGGAGGACGATGGCAGGATAAGGTGGCGCTTGGAATGGTCGCCGCCGGCTGCCGGCGAGGCCGTAATCCACGTGGCGGCCAACGCGGCGAACGACGACCTGTCGGCGCTCGGCGACTTCGTCTTCACGCTCGAGGAGACGCTCGCGGGCGGTACGAACGGCGCAAGCTCCGGAAAGCCCGCACACCCTCGCGCAGTGAGAGCGCCGGGAAATTCCTGCGCGCCGGGAGCCGGAGCGCTAATTTTGCGCGGTGAGGGGCTCCAGCCGGAACCGGTAGGTCCGGCAGGACTTGACGGGAGACGCCTCCTCGCCCTCGGCCAGGGGCTCGTAGCTGGAGCGTTTGATGGCCCGGAGAGCCGCCCGTTCGAAGATCTTGTGCGTACTGCTTCGTATTGCCGGGCGGACGACACGGCCGCGCGCGTCGATCGTGAAGCAGACCGTAGCCTCTCCTTCTATGCGTTCGCGTCGCGCGATGGACGGGTAGGACGGAAAGGCGGTGGTCGCAGGCACCCGGTCCGCGGAGACATCCGCCTCGTTACTGACCCCGGTACCGTCGCCGGCCATCGCCGCCGGTGACAACGCCAGGGCGGCAACGGCCAGAATCGGGATCAGCTCAGTTCTGCTCCACGTCGTCATCGTACCCCGGCTGTCGGTCGTCTATCTCGACCTGCGGTGCAACGGGATTCACGGCGTCGAGGTAAATGGCGCGCGCAACCCGGATCGTCTGAGCGCCGGGATTCAGCTCCTCGGCCCGGACAAGGTCCCGGTGAGCCCTCTCGAACTGTTCGGTGGCGATATAGATCACGGCACGATTGTTGTACCCGCGCCAGCTCTTGTCGTTCCGCGAGAGCAATAGCTCGCAATACTCGAGCGCCTCGTCGTACTGCTTCACCATGATGTAGCCGGCGCAGAGGTTCGACAGCGCCGCCTCCTCCTCGCGCGCTCCCTGCGCCGATTCCAGGCCCCGCAGCGTCAGCTCGATCCCCTGGTCCGCTTTGCCGGCGAGCAGCAGCTCGGATCCCCGCTTGAGGTCGGGATTCCGCGGCCCGATGACCGTCTTGGCGCCGGACGAGCGTTCGCCGTCGGCCTGTGCCCAGACTGCCTGGACCATGAAAATGGCAATGATGAGAACGCAGAATCTGGCCATCGCCGACGATCTCCCCGATGTAAGCTGTGACCCGGCCTGCAGCTGAAAATTCCGTCCCGCCGCGGTCCCGGGGAGCACCGGCGCCGCTCACCCGCTGATGTAATGTTCCAGCTCCTCGATCGCCTGCTGCTGATCGGCGATGATCGCCTTGACCAGATCGCCGATCGAGATGATGCCGGCGAGCTGGCCGTCATCGACCACGGGCAGGTGGCGAATGCGCTTGTCCGTGACGAGGTTCATGCACTTCTCCACCGACTGTTTCGAGCTGGTGGTAACGACGTCCGGCGTCATGATCTCGCGCACGGTGGTCGACTGCGAGGAACGGCCCTGGAGTATCACCTTGCGCGCATAGTCACGCTCGGTGACGATGCCCGCCAGGCGGCCCGCCTCGAGTACGACCAGCGCCCCGATCCCTTTGTCGGCCATCAGCTGGATGGCGTCGAACACGGACGCGTCCGGCGAGATGGAGACCACGTCCCGCCCCTTGGAATCGAGCAACTGGCAAACGAGCTTCATGGCGCCTCCTGAAGCCGCAGACGCGGCCCGAACGTCCAGCCGCCAATGACCGGCGCCCGGACAGCCCTGCGGTCATTGTAGCGCCAAAGCCGGCGTCGTTCTGCTCCGGCGCCGGCCTTCGGGCGGGTCCGCGGCCGGGGGGCCTCGCCTGGCCTGCATCCGTCACCGATTCGCGGGTTCTCGCTTTTCCTTTGTCCGCCCAAGGCAGTTCCTCAGGCGGCAATACTCTCGGGTAGTCCCTTCTTCGGAAAATCGCTTGTGCGAACGAAGACTCGGTGACGGACGCAGGCTAGTCGCGCTCGACCCGTCCCCGGACGCCGCGGATCGTGACGGAGCCGCTACCGGCTTCCGGAACCCGCAGGTCGCCGGCGACGTTCATGACGCTGATGCTGCCGGAACCGTCCTCGATGAGCACGCTGCCTTCCGCCCGCTCGACCGAGATGCTGCCCGAGCCGTCGGTTATCCGCACGTCGCCTCCCGCCCGCTCGACGGCTATCGATCCCGAGCCGTCGGTGACGGCGACGGTGCCGCCGACGTCGGTCAGCCGGATGGAGCCGGAGCCATCGTCGATGACGATGTCAGCGGACACGTCCCGGACGACGATGGAACCGGATCCGTCTTCCACGTCCAGCGCCGTCGACGGCGGCACCCGGACGTCGAGGGAGATCGACGGGCTGTCGCCGAACAGGCGGATGCCGCGCTGGAACTCGCTCTTCAGCTCCGCCCGGCTGCCGCTCCGCTCGAGGCTCAGCACCATCTTGTCGTCGATGAGCTCGGCGGCCTCGGCCTCGTCGGCTCCGGGGACGCTTATGCGCGCCACGACGACTATCGCGTCCGTCGAGGAACCCCGGATACTCAGGCTGCCGGCGCCTGCCTCGACCCGCAACGTCTCGACGCCCTCGGCGGGCACCGTGAGCTCCCGGATCTCCTCGTAGTCGGCCGAGGCCGCCCGGCACAGGCCGCAAACCACGAAAACCGTCATCAACAAGCGCCGCATAGCCCTTTCCTTTCGGTGGCGGATATACCTTTCAGATGCCGCCCGGCGGCGGATGGTTTCAACGGCTCCAGGACCGCAGCAGCGAATCCAGCTCCGCCCGGTCCAGCCAGCGCCCGCGGACCATCACGCCGTGAACGCGCCGGGTGTTTCGGATGTCCGCCAGCGGGCTGTCGTCGAGCAGTACGAGGTCGGCGTCCCGGCCGCGCTCCACGGTGCCGAAGACGCCTTCCTGCCCGAAAAACCTCGCCGGATTCGCAGTGCCCGCCCGCAGCGCCTCGTAGGGCGTCAGGCCCGCGGCCACCAGATACTCCAGTTCCCGATGCACGGCGAAGCCGGGAACGTTGAAAATCTGCGGCGCGTCGGAACCCAGCAGGAGCCCCGCGCCCGCCTCGTGCAAGGCCCGGATCAGTTGCCGTCGCAGCGCAATCGCGCGGCGGGCCACGTCCGCACGATAGTTCGGATCCTCGAGCACCTCCCGCTTCGCCCGCTTCCAGCGCTCGACCGTATCGGCCGGCATGTAACGCATTTCCGGCCATTCCGCCATTTCGTCGGGATCGTCCGGCGACGTCACGTGCTCGAAGAGTGCCTGCGTGGGCACGTTCCAGACACCGGCCTCCGCACTCGCCGCGGCAACGTCCGCGATGCGTTCTTCCCGCGCCTCGCTGGCCAGGAACAGGCCGAAGAAACCGCCGAGCCCGCCCGAGGGGTCGACGTCAGGCGGCAGGAGCAGCTGCATGTAGCCGTCCAGGTGGTCGATTGTCGCAATGCCCGCCTCGAGCGCCGCAGGGACGCCCACGTCCTCGGGTACGTGGCCCGCGAACGGGATGCCGAGCTCGTTGGCCGTCCCCGCCATGGCGTCGAATTCGGCGCGGCTCAACCCGGGGTGAATCTTCAGGAAGTCGTAGCCCGCCGCGTGTTGCCGCCTGACCATCTCCACCGCGCTGTCCGGCCCGTCGACGCTCCGGCCGTTGAAGGAAGGGCCCGAAGTGAAGAGCCGCGGCCCGAGCGTCTCGCCCGACTGCAGCGCCTCGCGCAGCTCCAGGTGGGCCGGACGCCCCAGCATGCCGCGGACGAGGGTGACGCCGTTCGCCACGAACAGCTCGAGCGTCCGCTCGAGTTCCCGCCCTTCGGTAACGTGTCCGTGCATCTCCGCCAGGCCCGGCATCAGCCAGCGATCGGTGCCGTCGACGACTCGTGCGCCTTCCGGAATTTCCGTCGCATCCACCGAGCCGATCCGGGCGATCGTGCCGTCCGTAACGACCACCGTCCGGTTCTCGAGCACCTGCTCGGACGACATCGGCACCACGTGGACGTTGACGATCGCCACCGTCTCGGCCCGGCCAGCGACAGCAACCAGCAGCAAAACGCCTACCGCCACCAACACCTTCATGTCCGTCTCCCGGCTGTATCCTTTAAGCTGCACAACCTGCGTCCACCTCTGAGCGGCGGCTTGTCGGGGGGAGGGTGTTTCAGGATCGTGCGAAACAGGGATGTTTCGCCCGAAGCCCCCA
>CAZTAE010000063.1:0-11476 GCA_964611535.1 uncultured Woeseiaceae bacterium | reverse complement strand
TGCCGGGGGTGGGGGCCGCGGCCGATGCGATGCGCACGCTGCGCTCGCGCGGCCTTGCGGACGTGATCCCGTCGCTCACGCAGCCCGTGCTCGGTATCTGCCTGGGCCTGCAGCTGCTCGCGGCGCATTCGGACGAGGACAACGCCGCCTGCCTGGGGGTCTTTCCGGGCAGCGCGAAGAAGCTGGATGGAGGACCGGAAGCACCCGTGCCCAACATGGGCTGGTGCCGACTCCGGCTCGCGCGCGAGCATCCGCTGACGGCGGGCATCGAGGACGGCAGCCACTTCTATTTCGTGCACAGCTACGCCTTGCCCGTCGGCGACTGCACGATCGCGACCGCCAGGCACACGGACGCGTTCACTGCCGTCGCCGCCCGCGCCAACTTCGTCGCGACGCAGTTCCACCCGGAGCGCTCCTCGACGGCGGGCAGCCGTCTGCTAGGCAACTTCCTGCGGCTGCGGGCATGAACGTCATCCCGGCCATCGATCTCAGGGACGGCCGCTGCGTGCGGCTGCTGCAGGGCGAGTTCGAGCACGAAACGGTGTACGGCGACGACCCCGTGGCAATCGCCCGCCGCTACGCCGCCGCCGGTTTCGATCGCCTCCACGTCGTGGATCTCGACGGCGCCCGATCGGGCGAACAGCGCCACCGCGATGCCGTCACCGCCCTCATCGGGGCGACCGGGCTGTCCGTCCAGCTCGGCGGCGGCATCCGGACGCGCGAGACGCTTGCCCGCTGGCTGGACGCCGGCGTGGCGCGCTGCATCGTCGGCAGCCTCGCCGTTACCGCCGCGGACACCGTGGCCGACTGGCTGGCGGAGTTCGGGCCCGAACGGGTCGTGCTGGCGTTCGACGTCCGCACCGGCGGCGCCGCACCGGTCCCCGCGATTCACGGCTGGACCGAGGACGCCGCCGCGTCCCTCTGGCAATGTCTCGACCGTTACCGCGGCGCCGGGCTGAGGCACGTGCTGTGCACGGACGTTGCGCGCGACGGAGCGCTGGGCGGGCCGAACGCGGACCTGTACCGGGACATCGTCGCGCGTTACCCGGCGCTCGAACTGCAGGCCTCCGGGGGCGTTCGCGACATCGGCGACCTCAACGCACTGCGCGCGCTCGGCTGCGCGGCCGCCGTCACCGGGCGCGCCCTGCTGGACGGGCGGATCAGCGACGCGGAGATCGAGCGATTCCTGCAAAGCGCATAATCCCCTGCCTCGACGTGCGCGACGGCAAGGTCGTGAAAGGCGTCCGCTTCCGCGACCATGCGGTCGTGGGCGAGATCGTCGAGCTCGCCGAGCGCTACTGCCGCGAAGGCGCCGACGAGCTGGTCTTCTACGACATCACGGCGAGCCCCGACGGGCGGTCGGTGGATCGCGGCTGGATTCGCCGGGTGACGGCGGTGCTCGACGTTCCGTTCTGCGTCGCCGGCGGCATCCGCAGCATCGCCGACGCGGAGGAAGTCCTGCACGAGGGCGCCGACAAGGTCTCGATCAACTCGCCGGCGCTCGCGGACCCGCCGCTGATCACCGGGCTCGCGAAGCGCTTCGGCTCACAATGCGTCGTGGTCGGCATCGACAGCCGCGAAGAGGCGGGCGTTTACCGCGTCTGGCGCATGACCGGCGACGTCGACAAAACCTCCGTCGCCGGCCGCGACACCTTCGCGTGGATCGACGAGGTGCAGGACCGCGGGGCCGGCGAGATCGTGCTCAACTGCATGAACCGGGACGGCGTACGCAGCGGTTACGACCTCTCGCAACTCGCCCGCGCCCGCCGGCACTCGAGCGTGCCGCTGATCGCGTCGGGCGGCGCCGGCGCGCCGGAGCACTTCGTCGACGTGTTCCGGGAGGCGCGCGTCGACGGCGCGCTGGCCGCCAGCGTCTTTCACAGCGGGGAGATCCGCGTCGGCGAGCTCAAGCGCCTGCTGGAAGCCGAGGGCATCGAGGTTCGCCCGCAGGAGGACAGTGCATGATAAACGAAGACTCCGGAATCCGCTTCCTGTGCGCGCTCGAGGACATCATCCGCGAGCGCGTGGACCGGGAGGACACCGGTGGCAGCTACGTTGCCTCGCTCGTCGCGCAGGGTGAGGGACGGGTCACGCAGAAGCTCGGCGAGGAGGCGGTGGAGATGCTGCTCGCCGCGGTCTCCGGCACGAAGGCGGAGCAGATCGAGGAGTGCGCGGACCTCCTCTTCCACCTCCTCGTGCTGTTGCAGGTAAAAGGCATCCGGCTCGGGGAGGTCGTCACGGCCCTGGAACAGCGCCACGATCGCCGCCGCGGCTGAGGCAGGCGCAGCGGGCGGCGGACAGGAACCGCGCTGCAGGCGATCAGATGACGATCTCGCCGGCGATGCCGCGCATGTTGTAGTTCGAGCCCATGACGTACCCGTAGGCGCCGGTGTTCGCCACGACGATCACGTCGCCCTCGCTCGTCGGCGGCAGCAGCCGGTCGCTGCCGAGCCGGTCGCCCGTCTCGCAGATCGGCCCGACCACGGTCACCGTGTCCGTCGCCGGCTCGTCCAGCCGCGACAGGTTCACGATCTCGTGATAGGCGCCGTACAGCGCCGGCCGTATCAGCGAGTTCATGCCCGTGCCGACGCCCACGTAGCGCATGTGCCCCTTGCCCTTGACCTGGGTGACGTGCGTCAGCAGGACCCCGGCCTGCGCGACCAGGTAGCGCCCGGGCTCCAGCCACAGTTCGTATTCCGGGCACGCTTTCCTGATGTCGGCCAGAGTCTCGTCGACTTGCGCGAGATCCAGCGGCCGGTCGCCCGGGCGCTCCGGAACCCCGAGACCCCCGCCGAGGTCGAGCGCCTTCACGTCGGGAAAGCGCCGCGCGGCCTTGATCAGCTCGGCGGCGACCCAGCGCCAGTTGTCCGCCTCCAGGATGCCGCTGCCGCTGTGGGCGTGGATGCCGACGACGCGGGCGCCCGCGCGCTCGATGAGACTCGACAACTCGTCGAGCTCGAACCGCGGAATGCCGAATTTCGAATGCGTCCCCGCCGTCTGCACGTGCTCGTGATGGCCGCGCCCGTGCCCCGGGTCGAGGCGGATGAACAGCTCCCTGCCGCGAAAGACCTCCGGCCATTCCCTGAGCGGGTGCAGGTTGTCCAGCGTGACCTGCAGGCCGTTCTCCAGGGCCCACTCGTACTCCTCACGCGGCGCGAAGTTCAGGGTCAGGAGAATCCGGTCGTTGTCGATGCCCGGCACCACCTCGCGCAGGTGACGGACCTCGCCCGGCGAGACGCAGTCGAAGCCGACGCCGAGCTCCGCCAGCGTTTCGAGGATGCGCGGGTTGAAGTTTGCCTTGAGCGCGTAGAGGACGCGGTCGACGGCGTGCAGGTTCAGGACCGCGCCGGCGGATGCGCGTACCGTGTCGAGGTCGTAGACGTACGCGTTGGCGGCGGACTTCGCGATCTCGAGGAGTTCCTCCCGTTTCCGCCGCCACCATTCGTCGGGCGCAATCGCGGCCGCGGGGTGTCGGCGAAACAGCTCCTCCCACGTCGGACCGAAGGTCGAGCTGGCGCTCGAGCGCGTGATCATCGAGGAGTGCAGCTTCGCCACCAGCCGGTCCACTTCCTTCTGGTCGATCACGAAGCTGAAATTGAGGTCGTTCGACGCCTGCGTCACCAGGTGGATCCGTTCCTCCTCGAAGACGGCGAGCGCGGGGGCGAGCCGCGGCAGGATGGTGCGTATCCTGCGTCCCACCAGGCTCACCACGGCGCAGTCCGGAATGAGCCGCACCCGGCAGAGCGTCTCCAGGTCGCGGAGCAGCGCCCGCCTCACGTCCTCGGAGAACATCTCGTCGGCGGTGTCGACGGAAACGGTCACGTTGGTTTCCGAAGTCGAAACCAGATCGACCGATACGCCGTGCTTCCTGAAGCAGGAGAACGCGTCGGCGAGAAAGCCCACCTCGTGCCACATGGCCGCGCCTTCGAGCGATATCAGCACCGTGCCGGAGCGCGTCGAGATACCCTTCACCTGCGGCTCGACCTCGGGCGTCACCGAGGAGACGACGGTCCCCTCGATCTGCGGGGCCGTCGTGCAACGGATGAACAGCGGGATGCCGGGGCGCCTGAGCGGCGACAGGCAACGCGGGTGCAGCACCTTGCTGCCCATCGAGGCCAGCTCCTGCGCCTCGTCGTAGTTCAGCTCCATGAGCAGCCGCGCCGACGGCACGAGCCGCGGGTCCGCGGTGTACATGCCGGGCACGTCGGTCCAGATCTCGACCCGCTGCGCGCCGAGCCGCGCCGCGAGATAGGCGGCCGAGGTGTCCGAGCCCTGGCGTCCCAGCAATACGGTCTCTCCGCGACTGTTGGCTGCGATGAAGCCCTGCGTCAGCACGACCTTGCCGGCCGCCTCCAGGTTGTCGCGCAGGGCCGGATCGGCGGCGTGGCTGCAGGTGGCCGAGAGGTAGTTCTGGGCATCGGTTCGCCCCGGGCGCTCCTCGCTGGTGAGCAGCTCCCGTGCATCCCGCCATTCGGTGTCGATGCCGGAGGCGTTCAGGAAGGCGGCGCCGAGCCGCGTCGCCATCAGCTCCCCCATCGCCATCGCCCGCACGCGGACGCGGACCCCGACGTCCTGCACCAGCCGGACACCCGCCACGAGCTGCTCCAGCTCCCCGAGCATGGGCGCGAGCAAGGCTTCGGGGTCGAGCCCGAGGTCGGCAGCCAGCGCGCGGTGCTTCTCGCGGACCGCCTCGACCACCGGCGCGGGATCGCCCGTGATGGCCAGCTCGAGCGCATCCGCGAGCGCGTTCGACACGCCGCTCACCGCCGAGTGCACGACGAGCGGTTTGAGTCCCGCCCGGAGCCGATTGCGAACGAGGCCGGCGATCGTTTGCCAGTTCTCCGCGGTCGAGACGCTCGTGCCGCCGAACTTCATGACGACCCACGGAGATGCCGCGATCTCCTCGTCCGCGCCGAGTGCCGCAACGTCGGGAAACGCCGCTTCGGTCAGGGCGTCGTGCTGCATGCGTCCTCCCCCCTGGAGGTTTAATTCACGCCTCGTCCCACGAGGGCGCGACCGTAACGGCGCCCTCCGAGGCCGAAAGCACCTGTGCCCGGTACTTCGCCAGCGCGCCGCCGGTCACCGACGACGGGGGCCGGCACCACTTCTGCCGGCGATTCGACAGCTCGGCATCGTCCAGCGCCACGTCGACGCGTCTCGCTTCGGCGTCGATGGTGATGCGGTCGCCCTCCTCGACCAGCGCGAGCGGACCGCCGGCCGCCGCCTCGGGCGTGACGTGGCCCACCACGAAGCCGTGACTGCCGCCCGAGAAGCGGCCGTCGGTGATCAGCGCGACGTCGCGCCCGAGGCCCTTGCCCATGATGGCGCTGGTCGGGCTCAGCATCTCGCGCATGCCGGGGCCGCCCTTCGGACCTTCGTAGCGGATCACGATGACGTCGCCTGCCTCGACGTCGTCCTCGAGAATCGCGCGCAGGGCGTGCTCCTCGGAATGATAGATTCGCGCGCGCCCTTCGAAGCGCAGGCCTTCCTTGCCCGAGATCTTGGCGACCGCGCCCTCCGGTGCGAGATTGCCGTAAAGGATGACCAGGTGCGAGTCGGCCTTGATCGGGTTGTCGAAGCGACGCACGACCTCCTGCTCCGGGGGATACGGCTCCACCTCCGCGAGGCTCTCCGCGACCGTCTGCCCGGTCACCGTCAGGCAGCCGCCGTGCAGCAGCCCCTCCTCCAGCAGCATCTTCATCAACGGCCTGATGCCGCCGATGGCGATGAGCTCGGACATGAGGAAGCGACCGCTGGGCTTCACGTCCGCCAGCACCGGCACGCGCGCGCCGATGCGCGTGAAGTCCGCCAGCGAGAGCGGCACGCCGGCCTCGCGGGCGATCGCGATCAGGTGCAGGACGGCGTTGGTCGACCCGCCGAGAGCAATCACCACCGCAATAGCGTTCTCGAAGGCTTCGGGGGTCAGAATGTCGCGCGGCTTGATGTCCTTCTCGATGAGGCCGACGACCGCGGCGCCCGCGCGGCGGCAGTCCTCGGACTTGTGGCCGGATTCGGCTTCCTGCGCGGAACTGTCGGGCAGGCTGAGGCCCAGTGCCTCGATGGCGGAGGCCATCGTGTTCGCCGTGTACATGCCCCCGCAGGCACCGGGTCCGGGAATGGCGGTGCGCTCGACGTCCAGGAGCTCGCCGCCGCTGATGCGGCCGGCCGACATCGAGCCGACGGCCTCGAACACCGAGACGATGTCGCGCCGGTTCTGCCCGGGCCGGATGGTGCCGCCGAACACGAACACCGACGGCCGGTCGAGCCGCGCCATCGCCATGGCGCAGCCGGGCATGTTCTTGTCGCAGCCGCCGATCGCCACGAATCCGTCGAAGCCCTGTGCCGCGACGACGGCCTCGATCGAGTCGGCGATAATCTCGCGCGAGACGAGCGAATAACGCATGCCGGGCGTGCCCATCGAGATGCCGTCGGACACCGTCATCGTATTGAACACGACGCCCTTGCCGCCTGCCTCGTCCGCGCCGCCGGCCGCCTGCCACGCCAGCTGGTCGATGTGCATGTTGCAGGGCGTGATCATGCTCCAGGTGGACGCGATGCCGACCTGCGGCCGCGCAAAGTCCTTTTCCTCGAAACCGACGGCGCGCAGCATCGCGCGGCTGGGCGCGTGCTCGACACCGTCGACGACGATGCGCGAATAGCGCCGCAGGACCTTTTCTTCCATGCTTGTTCTCCGTCCGATGGTGGCTCGTGCCGGGTTCCAGGGCCTGCGGACCCGTCAAACCCCGTCGTCGTCGCGAATGACGATCTCGATGCTTTGCTGAAGATTTGCCTGTGGCACCTCGACGGCGTCACGAAGGGTCAGTGTGAAGGATTCGTCGGACTCGAGCACCGAGTCCTGGACAATCGAGATCAGCAGGCGCGCCGATCGTTGTCCGGGAGCGAACACGAGGCCGGGCGCCATCGGCAGGAAATAGTCCTCGTCCTCCACCGCCGTACCGCCGCTGACGGCGTAGCGGACGTAGAGTTCGTCGTCCGTCGGGTTCAGGCGTATCACGTCGATCGGGACGGCGGCGTCTCCTTCCCGCACCTGGATGGTCCGGGCTGCAAAGCCGACCGTATCGGGAGGCAGGCCCGCCTCGTCAGGACGCGACCCCTCGACCGGCAGGCCTTCCAGGGCTTCCTCGCCCGCCGTTCCGGCCTCCGTCGCTTCGGCCACATCCTCCTCCGGCGGGCCGACACGCGACGCATCCTCGAGCGGCGCCGGGGGTCCCGTCTGTTCCGCCGGCTCGGCGAGGGGCGGCGGCAGGACTTCCAGCTCGTCTTCCGCGGCGCTCCCCCCCGGCGCCGGCTCCGCCTGTCCCGCCGCCGTCTGCTCCTCCGTCGACGCGCCCGGCAGGCCGTTCTCCGCCACCGCCGGTGGCTCCGCTTCGGCCGCCGGCTGCGTGCCGGATTCCGTCGGCGCCGTCGGATCGAAAACGCCGCCCGGTGAGACCGCGGCAGGGTCCTGCGGGGTCTCCTCCGGCTGTTCGGTACCGGCCGCCGCCGGAGGATCGTCCGTTGTGGCCGGCGCCCTCCCGGCTTCCGGCCGCACGGCCGGCGAGCCGCCCGTCAACGGCTCCAGGAGCTCGGGACGCAGCGCGAACAGGCCGACGGCCGCGACCGCGGCCAGCAACACGAGGCCCAGGCCCCACGGCCGGCGCCCCTCCGGCCCGACCCGCTTGGCCTCCACCAGGATGCGCTCGCCGAGCGGCCGCACGGGCATCGAACCGCGGTCGTCGTCGGCATCCAGCGCCTCGAGGAAGGCTGCCGGCGTCGCGAAGCGGTCACTGCGGGAGAAAGCCAGTGCCTTTTCGATCGCCCGCCATTGCGTGTCCGTCAGCCCGAGCGGCCGCTGCGGCTCCATCCCCTGGTCCGCGGCCTCCAGCGCGTTGCGCGGGCCGAAGGCACGGTGGCCGGCGACCATGCGGTACATCAGGCAACCCAGGGAGTAGACGTCGTCCGCGGCCGTCGGATTCTCGCCGCGCAGCACCTGCACGCTCGAGTACGCCGGCGTGACCGCGCCGAGCACGCCGGGATCGAAGCCGTGCCGGCGGTCCTCCTGCTGCCGGATCCGCGCAATCCCGAAATCGAACAGCTTCACCTGGCCCTCGGGGGTCAGCATGATATTCGCCGGCTTCACGTCCGCATGGATGACGCCGCAGCGATGCGCATAGTCCAGCGCCTGGCCGACCTGCCGGACGATGTCGAGCGACGTCGCCAGGTCGATCTTGCGGTTCCTGTTCTCGTCGAGGATGGCGGCGAGCGAACGCCCCTCCAGCCATTCCATGACGATGAAGTAGATATCGCCGTCGCGGTCGAGGTCGATGAACCGGACGATGTTGGGGTGCGAGAGACAACGTCCCTTTGCCGCCTCCTGCTGCAGGGCGCGCAGTGCGTGGGCGTTGCGCGACAGCTTCGGCGACAGCACCTTGATCGCCACGCAGGGATCGAAGCCTTCCGCCTCGGCGAGCCGGCGGTCGTGCGCCTTGTAGACGACGCCCATGCTGCCACCCGCAACCCGCTGCTGGAGCAGGAAGCGGTCGCGCAACACGGCACCCACCTGCAGGCGCAGGTGTTCCGAACCCGGCTCGTCGCCCACGACGACCGTCGCTTCCTCGGCAGGCCCGTCCTCCTCCTCGTCGCCCGCCTGCTCCGCCGCGCCGGGCATCGTCGGCATGCTTTCGATGACCACGCGATCGATGACGTTCCGGACGAGCTGGAAGGTCTCGAGACGCAGCTTCCCGGTGTTGTAGTGCTTCTCGAGGATCTCGCGGATTTCGTCCTCGTGATCGACGGACTCGGAAAGCAGCTGCGTGATCACCGCGTGGATCTCGTTCAGCAACGAGGCATTGTCCTCCTGCGCCCTGATCTTGGCGTCGAAGTCGGACAACTGCTCCGAGAACGACCTCTCCAGGTCCTGGACGGAGGCCTTCAGTCCCGTGATGCGGACGGTGCCGCAGTCTTCAGATTGTTCGCTTTGAGTAATCAATGATCGCCGCCGGGGCCCGCCGCACGTGCCTCCGGTGTTGCCAGAAGTATGTCAAGTGTACCGCGAAGTGGCCGTATCGGGACGCCGTGGCCGGCCCGCGTGGACCCGCGGCGCGGCGGCGCCCGCGTGGCGCCGGGAAGCGGCCCCCGCGGGGGGTCCTGCGTCTCAGGTCCGGTCAGGGGTGTCCGGAATGACTTTACCCGGGTTCATGATGCCGGCCGGGTCCAGCGCCTGCTTCAGCGTGCGCATGAGCGAGAGCTCCGTGGCGCTCCGGTAGCGGGCCAGATCCTCGCGCTTGGCCTGCCCGATACCGTGCTCCGCGCTGATGCTGCCGTTCAGCGAGACGGTGGCATCATAAACAATCGCGGCCATCCGTGCCCGTTCCGCGAGGAAACGTTCCGCGGCCCACGCCGGCGGCTGGCTGATGTTGAAGTGCACGTTGCCGTCGCCGACGTGACCGAACGCGACCGGCCGGGCTTCCGGCAGGGCCTCGGCGACCGCGGCCTGGAGCTTCTCGATCAGCTCGCCGATGCGGCCGATCGGCACCGACACGTCGTGCTTCAAGCTGGCGCCCTCGTGTTTCTGCGCTTCCGAGACGGCGTGGCGAAGGCGCCAGAGCGCCTGTGCTTCGCTTTCGCTCTTGGCGACGATCGCGTCCCGGGCGAGTCCGTCCTCGACGGCCTCGAGCAATGCCGCCTCGACGCGCTCGTCCGCGGCGTCGGCGATTTCGAGCAACGCGTACCAGGGGTGGCCGTCCAGCGGATTGCGGGCCGAGGCAACGTGACGGGTGACGAACGCCAGCGCGCGGTCCTGTATCAGCTCGAATGCCAGCAGCCTGTCCGCAAGAGATTCCCGCAAGCGGGCGAGCAGCGTCACCGCATCGCGAACCGTGGCGAGCCCGAGGAACGCGGTTCGGGAATCCCGCACGCGCGGATAGAGGCGCAGGCAGGCCGCGGTGATGACGCCGAGCGTGCCTTCGGCGCCGATGAACAGCTGCTTCAGGTCGTAACCGGCCGTGTCCTTGCGGAGGCTCCGCAGACCGTCCCAGATCCGGCCGTCCGGCAGCACCACCTCGAGGCCCAGCACCTGCTCGCGCGCGTTGCCGTAGCGGAGCACGTTGATGCCCCCGGCATTCGTGGAGATGTTGCCGCCGATCTGCGAGCTGCCTTCGGCGGCGAGGCTCAGGGGAAACAGCCGGTCGGCTTCGGCCGCCGCGGCCTGGATGTCCGCAAGGATGCAGCCCGCCTCGGCGACCAGCGAATAGTCGAGCGGCGAGACGGCGCGGATGGCCCGCATCCGGTGCAGGGAAAGCAGGATCTCGCGACCGGCCCCGTCCGGAATGGCACCGCCGCAGAGTCCGGTGTTGCCGCCCTGCGGCACGACCGGGGTGCCGTCTTCCGCGCAGGCGGCCACGACGGCGGCAACCTGTTCCGTCGTCGCCGGCGCGACCATCAGCGGCGTGCTGCCGCGGTACCTGCCGCGCCATTCCGTCAGGCGCGGCTCGAGCAGCGCCTCGTCGCTGGTCCAGCCGTCCGGACCGACGATCGACTTCAGCCGCTCATGCAGCATGCCGGCTCCCGAACGCATGGCGCTCGAAGGTCGGCCAGTCGATGTTGCTGCCGCAGAGCACCAGCACCACCCGCCTGCCGGACAGCGACTCCGCGAGCGGGCCGAGGAGCGCCGCCGTGCTGGCCGCGCAAGCGGGCTCGACGGCGACTTTGAGATCGGCGAACAGCACGCGCATGGCCTGCCGCAGTTGGTCGTCATCGACGAGCACCAGCCGGTCGACGTAACGCCTGCAGATGCCATAGGACAGGGGCAGGGCGAAGGGCGCGCCCAGGCTGTCGGCGATGGTGCGCACCGCGTCGATCGACACCGGCTCGCCCGCCGCGAAGCTCCGGTGCATGCTGTCGGCCCCGGCGGGCTCGACCCCGATTACCTCGCAGGCCGGGACGAGCTGCTTGACCATTGCCGCGATGCCGGCGCACAGGCCGCCGCCGCCGACCGGGACCACGACCGCGTCGAATTCCGGCACCTGCTCGCAGAGCTCGAGCCCGACCGTTGCCGTCCCGCGCAACACATCGCGGCCTTCGAAGGGGTGCACCAGGTACCGCCCCTCGGTGGCGACGATCTGCTCGACGGCCTCGAAGGCGCCGTGCACGTCATCCGCGAAAACCAGCTCGGCGCCGTAGCGGCGGCACTGCTCGATGCGTGCGGGGCTCGCGCCCGCCAGCGTCACGACCCTGGCCGAGATCCCGAGCGCGTGCGCGGCAAAGGACGCCGCAATGGCATGATTACCGGCACTGACGGCCGTGATGCCGGCCCGCCGCTGCGCCTCGTCCAGCCCGAGCATGACGGAGAGCGCGCCGCGGGGCTTGAACGTGCCGGTGCGCTGCAGGAACTCGAGCTTGGCATGGATGCCCGTGTCCCGGCCCGCGCGGCGCTCGAGGTTGCCGCAGCGGACGACGGGCGTCGTCTCCAGCCACT
>CAZTAE010000062.1:4871-11694 GCA_964611535.1 uncultured Woeseiaceae bacterium | reverse complement strand
CCCCCGCCGGCTCGCCGAGGAATCCACCACCGGCTCCACCGGCCAGCCGTTCTCGCTCTATCTCGACGCCGCCTACAGGCGCCGCCGGAACGGGCGCTTCCTGCGCGCCCTCCTCTCGGCGGGCTACCGCCCCTGGCAGCGGCTCATGCTGCTGACCGACCGCCACCCCGGCAGCGGACTGCGGCGCGGCCGCCTGCACTACGTGTCGGTCGAGCAGCCGACCGGCGCCATCGCGGAGGCCTGCGCGAGGATCCGCCCGGCGGTTCTCTACGGCTTCGCCACGCCGCTCCGGCTGCTCGCCGAGCACCTGCGGGAGGCAGGCACCGATTACCCGCGCCCGCGCCTCGTGATCTCCACCGCGGAGGTGCTGGATTCCGCCACCCGCAGCACGCTCGAAACCGCCTTCGGCTGTCCCGTCGCCGACTTCTACGGGATGACGGAAATGGGACTTGTCGCATGGAAGCGGCCCGGCGACACCGGCTACCTTATGTCGCATAACGCCGTCGTGACCGAGCTCGTGCCCGAGGCTTCCTGCCCGGGCCGCTACAGGATGCTGATGACGAACCTCGACCTGCTCGCCTCGCCGCTCATCCGCTTCGATTCGGGGGACCTCGCCATCGTCGAGGACGTCGACGGCGCACCGATGGTGACCGTCATCGAGGGCCGGCGCATCGACACGATCGTGTGCCGCGACGGCTCCGAGCTCTCGCCGTACCGCATCACCGATGCCCTGCGCGACGTGGCGGGCCTGAGACGCTTTCGCGTCACCCAGCGGCGGACGACGGAGTTTGCCGTCGAGATCGAGGCCGACCCGTGCATGCGCGAAGCGATCGCCGCGCAGATAACGACGATCTTCGACAGCTTGCTGGGGGAAAACCTGCAGCTCGATTTCACGTACAGCGACAGGCTCGTGCCCGAGGGCGCGCGCAAGTTCCGCCCGGTGGCCTCCGAGGTATCCCGACCGTGAGAATCCTCTGCCTGACCTACGAGTACCCGCCGATCGGCGGCGGCGGCGCCAACGTGGCGCATCCGCTGGCCGTGACACTCACCGCCCGCGGCCACACGGTGGAAGTGGTCACGAGCGGCATGAAGGACCTGCCGGCGGAAGAGACCCTCGACGGCATCCGCGTGCACCGCGTCCGCTGCCTCCGCCGGCACCGTCACTACACCACCGCTGCCGAGCTCCTGACCTGGCTCCGGCCGGCATACCGGAAGGCGCTCGAGCTGCACGAGGCCGAGCCCTTCGACATCAATCACACGCACTTCGCTGTGCCTTCCGGGCTGGTCTCCTGGCTCTTGTACCGCAAGACGGGTCTCCCCTACGTCACGACGCTGCATGGCTCGGACGTGCCCGGCTACAACGCAGATCGCTTCCGGCTGGCGCACGCGCTCGTGGCGCCGCTCTGGCGGCAGGTGCTCGCCAACAGCGCCCGGCTCGTTTCCGCCTCCCGCTTCCTGAGGGAGCTGGTCCACCGGCACATCGACGTGCCGGTCGAGGTCATCCGCAACGGCTTCGCGCCCGGCTTCACGGCCAACGTCGCCGCCGAAAAGCGCAACCGCATCCTCGTCGTCACGCGCATGTTCCGGCGCAAGGGCGTCCAGTTCTTCCTCGATGCGCTCAAGGGCCTCGACCACGACTGGGAAGTCGTCATCGCGGGCGACGGGCCGTACCTGCCGACCCTGAGGGACCAGGTCGCGCGGCTGGGCGTCAACGTGAACTTCGTCGGCTTCGTTCAGGGGGACGTGCTGGCCGAGCTGTACGGCACCTCCAGAATCTTCGTCTTTCCGTCGCTGCAGGAGAACTTCCCCACCGTCCTCCTGGAGGCCATGGAAGCCGGCTGCGCCGTCATCACGACGCATTCCGACGGCTGCGCCGAGGTCATCGGCGACGCCGGCATCGCCGTCGCGCCCCAGCGCTCCGACCAGATCCACAACGCGCTGCAGCTCCTGGTCGGCGACGAGCAGCGGATCGCGAGCCTGAGCGCCCGGGCGACGGCACGCATCCGCCAGTTCCGCTGGCCGCGGATTGCCGCGCGTTACGACGAGCTCCTGCACGAGGCGCTGGCCGTGCTGCCGGAGCCCGAGCTCGACGACACCGCCACGCTCACCGCGATCCGCCGCGAGTGAAGCCGGCGTGAACCTCCTGCTCCTGCCGTTCTCCCGACTGGGCGCCGCGCGCTCGGCGCGGCAGCAGCGGGCGAGCGCGCTGTGGGACCCCTCGCACTGGGGTGCAACGGTCAACAAGGCCGGCAATCTCGCGTTCGACGGCGTCGATCTCCCGGGGCTCGTGGCGGACTGCGGCTCGCCGCTCCTGGCCGTCAGCCGCACCAGGCTGCTGTCCGATGCGCGCGCCTTCCTCGACGCCGTCGCAGCCGTCCTGCCGGACGCCCTGGTCGCCTATTCGTACAAGACCCACTGCGTGCCCGGCGTGCTGCAGGCGCTGCACGAGGCCGGGCTCGCGGCCGAGGTCATCTCGCCCTACGAGCTGTGGCTCGCCCGGGAGCTCGGCGTGCCCGGCGAGCGCATCGTCGTCAACGGCGTCAACAAGCGCTACGACTTCATCCACGACGCCGTCCGGGCCGAGGTCGCGAGCATCAACATCGACGACCGCTCGGAGCTTTCGCATCTCAGGAAGGCCGCGGCGGCGCTGAAGACGAAAGCCCGGGTGAGCCTGCGGCTCAAGGTCGACCGGCAGTCACACTTCGGGCTTCGGCTGGAGACCGGCGACGCCGGCTATGCCGCCCGGGAGATCGCCGCCTTCCCGAAGCTCTTCGAGTTCACCGGGCTGCACTTCCACGCGCTGGCGGACAACGACGACCCGAAGGCGCACATCGCCTGCCTGACCCGGGCGCTGGCCTTCGCCAGGCAGATCGAGGCCGAGCACGGCCTCAGGGTCGGCACGCTGAACATCGGCGGCGGCTACACCGTGCCGACCATGAAAGTCATGTCGCGCTGGGAATACGCCCGCCAGCGGCTGCTCGATGTCCCGGCCCGACCGCCGGACCCGGGGACAGGGACCGGCTTCGCAAGCTACATCCGCGAGGTGGCGACCGCTCTCGAGAACTGGTGCGCCTCCAACAGCTTCGCCCTCCCCCGGGTCATACTCGAGCCCGGCCGCATCGTCACCAGCCAGTCGCACGTCCTGCTCACGAAGGTACACGGGCTGAAGTCCAACCGCCGGGGACCGGCCTTCGCGATGACCGACGGCGGCAAGATCCTCACCTCCCGCCCCTGCGACTACGAGTACCACCAGATGTTCGTCGCCAACCGGATGGGCAGCCCCTGCAGCCGCCGCTACCACCTCATGGGCGGGCTCTGCACGGACGCCGACTGGCTGGCCCGGAACCGCTGCCTGCCGCGCCTCCAGGCCGGCGACGTCGTCGCCGTCATGGACGCCGGCGCCTACTTCACCTCGTATGCTTCCAACTTCAGCTTTCCACGCCCCGCCGTCGTGATGCTCGACGCGGGCGAGGTCCGGACCCTGCGCAGGCGCGAGACCTTCGAGCACCTGACGGCCATGGACGAGCTCCATGCCGCGGCGCCCCCGGGGGTGACGGACCTCGGAGCCCGCGCCGCGGCAGAATGACTGGCGGATTTCGCTCCAGGAGGCCGCAGGAGCGCGTCTCGCGCACGATTCCGGCGCACCCCGCGAGGACGACGCCAGCGCCGCGGAACGCGCGTGAAAGCGCCTTTTTTGCCGCCCCTCCCGCTGCGCTGCAGCACGCGCGCCCCGGCGGGCAGCTGCCCGGCTCGCCGGAACCGGGGTTGCAGCACGGATGAGCGCGCGGCCTGCGGACGACGTGCTCTATGCCGGGCCCGACCTGCACCGCGCCGCGGCCGAATCCCGCGTGCGGCTGACCCGCGCGGATCGCCTGGCCGGGCTGCGGAACGCCTGCGCCGTCGGGGCCGGCATGGCCACCGGGCGCCTGCGGGGCGGCGGAGACAGGAGCTTCGAGCTGGTGGTGGCGGCGGGCAACGAGGCGGCAGGCCCGCTCGCGGTCTATGCAGGAACCGGGGCCAATCGCGACTGGTGCCTCTCGAGCGTCTTCCCCGGTTACCGGATCCGCGCGCACACCGAGACGCGCACACCCTCCGAGCTGGCGCACGCCCTCGCCGACGCCGGCAAGGAGGCGGACATCGTCTTCACGGAGGGCATTTCCCGGCCGGCGCTCGAAACGGCAGGCGCGGCGCATTCCGGTACGCCGGACCCCGCCGGCTCGCCCCTGACCTTCGCGATGCCCGCCTGGGTCAAGCAGCGGCTCAGCGTCGTCGGCGACTGGCCGCGGCAGCTCGCCGGCCTGCGGCGCGACACCCGCCAGGAGGTGTCGCGGGTGCTGAGGAAGTACGGCTACACCTGCCACCTCTCCCGGGACCCCGCGGACCGCGCCGACTTCTACGACCGCCTCTACCGGCCCTACGTCAGCCGCCGCTTCGGCGAGGCGGCGCTGGTCGTGGACCGCGAGCGCTTCCTCGCGGACTGCCGCCGCGGGGTGCTGCTCCGGCTGGCGCGGCAGGACGAGGTCGTCGGCACGGCCCTGCTCCGGCCGCTCGGGCGCACGCTGGCGGTCGTCTGGAGCGCGCTGGACCCCGCCGGGCCATCGAGCCGGCTCCGCGGCGCCAGCGACGTCCTGGACTATTTCAGCCTGCTGTACGCCCACCTGAGGGGCGCCAGGTGGCTCGATCTCGGCCCGAGCCGGCCCGATCTGTTCGACGGCGTGCTCCGCTACAAGGCCAAGTGGGGCGCCGAGGTGCGTCCGGGACTCGCGCCGCAGGCGGAGCTCCGCTGCAGCTGCCGTGGCAGCGCGGCCGCCGGCTTCCTGGAGCGCCACGCGTTCCTGGTGAAGGCTGGCGGCGGACTGCGCGGCCTCTTCTTCTGCGGCGCCGACACCGACCCCGGCGCCTTCCGGGCGCAGGTCTCCGCCGCACTGACGAAAGGCGTGCGGGACTATCGGGTCACGGCGTTCGCACCGCCCGACCGGCAGCTGGAAGGCCTGGTTGCCGGGCTGGACGCCCGCATCGAGCTCGTCGACGGCTCGAGGCTGTTCGCGGACGCGGCGACTCAGCTCCCGGCGCGCGAGAGCAGCACGGCGAAGCGCGAGGACGTGTCCAGCAGCTGCCGGTAAGGCCCCTCGTCGATCAGCCGGCCGGCCTCGATGACGGCCACCTTGTCGCAGCGCGCGGCGAGCGCCGCCTCGTGGCTGGAGAACACCAGCGTCTTCCCTTCCAGCGCGAACAGCTGCTCCAGGATCTCGCCGCGGTTCTCGAGGTCGAGACCGGTGAACGACTCGTCGAGCAGCAGCACGTCCGGGTCGTGGTAGAGCACCCGGGCGATGCCGACGCGCTGGCGCTGGCCGCCGCTCAACGTCTTGCCGAGATCGCCGACGAGGGTCCCGTAGCCATCCGGCAGGCTCGCCGCGAACCGGTGCAGGTTCGCAAGCCTCCCCACCTCGGCGACCCGATCCATGTCGATGGCCTCCGGCGGCACGCCGAAGGCGATGTTGCTGGCGATCGTGTCTTCGAACAGGTAGATCTGCTGGGGTGCGAAGCCGATCCTGCCGCACCAGCTGTCGACCGTCTCCGGCGCGAGCGCGACGCCGTCCACGAGCACCCGGCCGGCCTGCGGATGGATCAGGCCCGCGAGGAGGTTGAGGATCGTCGACTTCCCGGAGCCGGACGGCCCGAACAGGCAGACGGAGGAGCCGGCGGGTATCGTCAGGTCCACGGCGTCGACCTGGCGGTGCTCGGAGCTGGCGTGGCGGTACGTCACCCGCTCGAGCCGGATCCCGCGCCGCAGCCGCGGCAGCTCGCGGCGCTCGACGTGCCTGGACGCGTCCTCGCAGTGCTCGAGCACGAGATCCACCGCGTCGGCATTGTGATGGACGGTCGAGGCGCCCTCGAACATCCCCTTCAGCGCGGGGATCAGCCGGTAGATCGCGATGCCGTACAGGGCGATGTACGACAGCGAAATGCCGGCGTCGTCGGTCGTGAAGAGGAACCAGAGGGCGACGGCGACGAACCCCGAAAAGACGACCGCCTCCAGCAGGAAGTGCGGCAGGTAGCTCATCAGGCCGTAGCGCACCTCGAGCTTCGCCATGTCGAGCGCCGATTCCTCGAAGCGGCGGGCAAAGAACGGGGCGGCGCGGCGCGTCTTGATCTCCTTGATGCCTTCCAGCGCTTCCTTGACGGCCGAGAAAACCGACGCGCTGAGGCGGGTCAGCTCCTCGCCGTGCGCCTCCACGCGGCGCCGCAGGAGCAGGAAGACCGCGAGGTAGGCCAGCAGCAATCCCACCAGCGTCGCGAGCGTCGTCGTGAAGCTGACGACGAGCAGCAGCAGAACGATGAAACCGGCCAGCACCACGCTGCTGAACGCGGAGACGAACGTCCCGATCACGCCATCCACGACGCGATCCACCTGCCGCAGGACGATATCGCTCAGCTTCGCCGAATGGTGCGCGAGGAAGTACCCGTAGGGCTTGCGCAGCATGCGCTGCAGCAGCAGTTTCTCGACGTCCTGGCGCAGGTGCGCGAAGAAGCGGTGCGACAGCCACTGCTCGAAGGCCACGAACAGGTTCCCGAGCGTCAGGACCGCCATGCCGACGAGGCCGAAGACGATCAGGAACTCGCGGTACGACTGACCGCCGAGGAGCCGGTTGAGGCGCACGAGGGCCTGGTTGGTGTCCAGCAGGTCCGGGTTCGCCAGCAGTACGATGAACGGCATGATGGCCAGGATGGACAGGACCTGCACGACGGCGGCGACCGAGGACGTCAGCATGACGAGGAACACCCGCCGGCGCTGGCGGACGGTCAGGAGCGTCATCGCCTT
>CAZTAE010000062.1:2670-4771 GCA_964611535.1 uncultured Woeseiaceae bacterium | reverse complement strand
TGCTCGACGAACTGCGTGAGCGGACATCGCACGATCCGGTACTCGCAGTCGCCGTTGGGGTTCGGGACGCGCACCGTCTCGTGCCGGTCCGAGATCTCGATGACGGTCATACTGTGGATCCCCGCGCAGCCGTAGTCCTTCTCCAGCCGCTCGAAGCTCGCGGCGTCGATGGGCTCGTCCACGCTCACGAACACGGCCTCCAGCCCCTGCGCCGTTCGCTTCAGCACCGGCGCCCGGCTGCAGAAGGCGGCGCCGTTGGCATTGGCCCGCGGCCGGATCAGGATGGAGCTGGGGCTGAACTCGTCCTCGACGATCGGACCCCAGCGCCTCTTGAACTGGTACGGACCGTCGTTCAGGAAAGCGCGGGTGCCGGCGAAATCGAAATACCGGTAGCCGTCGTCGAACGCCGCGCGCATTCCGAACCAGTAGAGCGCGCTCAACGCGGCTTCCGGCGGGGCGTCGAGATACCGGCGCGGCATGCCCAGCCACAGCGAGAACAGGATCTCGCCCTCCGGGTAGACGACGCCGGCGGCGACCACGTCGTCGCCGCGCATGACCTGCAGCAGAGAGCCCTGCATCGCCCGCCGGATGACGTGCCGGCGCGGTGCGATGGCCGAAGCAGTCTCGAACCGCTGCCGGACGAACGGCACGTACATGTCGTCGTAGAAGCGCTCGACGGCGCGGCGGTCGCGGACCCGCTCGCATCGATAATCGTTGCGCCGGATCCGGCGCAGGTCGTGCTTGCGCGCGGTGCGCCGGAAGTTCCGGACCACGCCTTCCCAGTCGTCGGGGAACGCGACGATCATGTTGAGCCAGTCCGGCACCTTCGCGTACTGCCGCTCGCGGTCGAAGGCCCGATGGTAGGGCCAGCCGATGTCGGCGATGACGACGTCCGCCTTCCCCGCCATGCGCTGGAGCACGCCCCGGTACCCCCACAGCGTCGACTCGACGGACTCGAGCTCCGAGCGCTCCGCGAACAGCGTATGCATCAACCACCGGTAATTCATGCCGCGGCCGACGTACGCCACGGAAAGCCGCCGCTCCGTGCCCTTGAGCGTCACCTCCAGCCGCTTCAGCGTGCAGCGGTACGAAAAGACGGCATCGCCGGCGAGCGGCAGGTGCTGGCCGTAGTTCCGGACGAACCGGTAAGCGCTGGCAGCCCTGTTGACGACTCTCGAATACACGGCGCTAGTAACGGGGGAAGGGATTGTTGCGGAACCGGCCGAGGAAGCGGTCCACCCTCTCGAACTGCCCGGTCTTCTTCAGCAGCGTCTTGGCCCGCCGTTTGAACACGAAGAAGACGAACCAGAACAGCACCAGCCGGGGCTGGCGCTGGTAGACGTGGATATTGGTCGTCTCGATGATCGTCGAGGTCCAGCGCAGCTTGTTCGCGAGAAAGCTGCCCATGAACTCGTAGCGCGAGATGCCGGCGGCGAACAGCTGCTCCAGCTCGTACGACTCGAGCACGGTGCCGGGCGAGAAGCGGTCATGGTCGCTGTCGTGGGCGATCTTCAAGGACTGGAAGACGCCGTCGTGCAACAGGCCGAAAGTGGCGGCGATCGCTTTTCCGCCGCTCTCGAGCACGCGCATCTCGAAACTGCCGTCGCGGCCGAAGCGCTCCGCGAGCCCCTTGTAGAAGTAGTAGGAGGACCTGTCGCTGCCGAGGTCGAGGTACTTTTGCGCCTTCCAGCTGCGCGCCTCGACGTCACAGTAGAGGTCCAGGGCCGCCTCCGTCGCCGCGGGCAGCTTGCGCACCGCGATCTCGCCGAGGTCCGCGAGGCGCCGGCGCAGGCGCTTGACGTTGCCGCGCATGCGGCGCGAGCGGCCGGCGAGGAAGGCATCCCAGCCGCCGTCCATGTCGACGTACGGACACAGCGTCTGCGATTCCGCGATGAGGCAGCCGGCCTGCCGGAAGTGCGCGCGAACGGCGTCGGCGGTCTCGCCCTCGAGCTGCTCGTCGACGTCGAGGATGTCCCACTCGTCGCGATGGGCCGAGAGATACGCGAGCAGCGCGGGCAGACAGCGCTCGGCCTCCGTGCCGAAAAGAAACTTCGGCCGGTTCATTTCCATCGGCGTCGTCAGGAACTGCAGCTTGCGCACG
>CAZTAE010000062.1:0-2570 GCA_964611535.1 uncultured Woeseiaceae bacterium | reverse complement strand
TCGCCGCGATACCGCCAGCGCTCCGCCGGCAGCGGCAACCGCTGCTCGCGCAGGCGGCAGGCCGAGTCGGCGATGTCGAGCCGCAGCAGCTTGTACGCCGGCTGACCCGGCTTGTGCCCGGCGTCCCGGGCCGAGAGCGAAAGGCCGAAGTACCGGAATGCGCGCGCCAGCCGCCGCCACTGCACGAGCGACTCGGGGACGGCATGCGCCTCCACCGGCACGTCGGGGGTGAACGCGACCCACTGCTCGAAGAGCTGCTGGAAGAGCGGTCGCAGGTAGCGCTCGTAGCCGGGCGTCAGCGCGATTTCCTTGATGTAGATGACATCCTCCGTGCGACCGTGAAAGAGGCTCTCGTCTTCGACGTAGGCGAAGATGTAGCCGGCCAGTCGATTGCCGTCGAACAGCCCGAAGCTGAAGTTGCAGACCAGGTGCTCTTCGGTGTTGCGCAGTATCTGGCGGATCTCCGCGGCGGGCTCCCGCAGTGCGCGGGGGAACAGCTTGTGCTGCAGGCGGGCGATCCTGCGTGCATCTGCCGAGCCGAGCGGGGCGAAATGGACGGGATGGCGCGCGGTGGTGCCGGCGGCGCTGCGTCCGGCGGCGCGCGGCGTGGCTGTGCTGTGCTCAGATCGGGACCCGGCGGTGGACGGCTGGCTGGCTGCGCGGGCGGGCATGTCGAGGATCGTTGTTCTCGTTGTAGCGGCTGCGGGGACTATCGCACAGGGCGGCGCTGCGGTCGCGGTAGCCGTTCAACCTTCTGTCGACCCGCCGCCGCCGCTCTGCAGTTTTACATAAGTTGCCGGGGAAGCAAATCCGTGACGACAGTCTCACTAACGAGTGAGAAATGGTTTGCAAAAAAATCTCCGGCCCCTCACGATTATGTCCAAGACAAAGGCAAACCCGTCGAAAGGCGGGGACGCAAAGCCACCGGTCTAAGGGAAGTCGAACGACGTCCTACGACAGCGGGGTTGCCGGGGACGGCCCTGCCGCCCCGTTATCAATGATGCTGGTACCGGCTGCGCCCGCAGTCGGCTTTCCAACCCATTGTTGCCGTGCCTTTGTCCAACGCCAGGCAGCGTGCCGTATGGCCATGCCTGAGCTTTATTTGAATTGAAAAAGGCAAACCCGTCGAAAGGCGGGGACGCAAAGCCACCGGTCTACGGGCAGTTCCGCGAGGAGCTTCCTACGATAGCGGGGCCGCCAGTTCGAGCGTTGCGCGAAAGCGCGGCGACAGCGACGCACACCCTTTCCGGGGCGTGTGGCGGCGGTCTTGCTTCGTTCTGATCGATGGCCTTTGCAAAGGGCGATCAGAAAATGAAAAGAGCGAGACCATACCGCATCCCGACCCTCTTGCTGGTTCTCGTGGCCCTGGCGGGCTGCAAGATCATGGACGACCTGGTAGATGACGACGTCACCCGGGACAGCGCGTCCGCGAGCGACGACAACTCCGCGCCGTCCGTCTGGGGTGACCCCAACGCCGCCGTGATCGTGAACACGCAGTACCAGTTCACGCCGGAATCCGACGACCCCGACGGCGACGTGCTGGAATACGTCATCGTCAACAAGCCCGTATGGGCCGAGTTCGATATCTACAGCGGCAGCCTGCAGGGCGTGCCGGGCAGTGACGACGTCGGCATGCACCGCAATATCGTCATCTCCGTGACGGACGGCACCAGCGTCGTGTCGCTGCCGAGCTTTGCGATCGACGTGCAGACAGCCGCCGGCAGCAGCGGCGGCGACGGCGGCTCATCCGGCGACGGCGACACCGGCGGGAGCGACGGTGACGACGACACGGGCGATACTGGCGATACAGGTGACACCGGCGGCTCGGGCGGCGACGGGGGCGACACCGACGGCGACACGGGCGGCAGCTCGGGTGACGACACGCCGGACGCTTCCTCGCCACCCACCATCAGCGGCACTCCGAACGAGGCGGTCGTCGTTGACAAGCTGTACTCGTTCCAGCCGGACGCCAGCGACCCGGACGGCGACGATTTGAGCTTCTCGATCGTCAACAAGCCGTCCTGGGCCAGCTTCGACACGACCAGCGGCCTGCTGGAAGGTCGCCCGGACCAGGGCGACGTCGGCACGACCGACGCGATCCGCATCTCCGTCACGGACGGCACCAGCATCGCGGCGCTGAACGACTTCGCGATCACGGTGGAGCCGGTGCCGACGGCTTCCTACACCGTCTCCTGGATAGCGCCCACCGAGAACGAGGACGGCACGCCGCTGACGGATCTCGCCGGCTACCGGATCTATTACGGCACGTCGTCCGGCCACTACAACGAGACGATCGAGATCGCCGCGGGCATGACAAGCTACATGATCGACGACCTGACCCCCGGCACGTACTACCTGGTAATGACCAGCATCAACAGCATGGACATGGAAAGCGAGAAGACGCCTGAACTGGAGTTCCAACCCTGATATCGGTGCCTGGCTCCGTTCGTGAGGATGGAGTAGCAAGAGGAGCGAGCTCGACCGGACAAGAAGACGACAAAGGCGGACGGGCATGAAGTAAACGAAGCCCGGCACCGCCGGGGACGGGCGCCGCGGGTCAGTCGCGGAAG
>CAZTAE010000061.1:0-11739 GCA_964611535.1 uncultured Woeseiaceae bacterium | reverse complement strand
ACCCCCTATTGCCGTGAACGTTGGGGAGCCGGGGCCCGCTCCGTGTCGGAACGGTTCTGCTAATCGAATCTAGCTGCTCCGGCTCCTTTCTTTTTTCTGCTCGCGCCCATTCCTTTACGGATCCCCGGCCGCACTGCGGCGCGCGTCCGCACGCTTGCCGCGAACGCGGGCGTTCTCGCCGCTGATCGTCCGGCGGGCCCTGCGCAGCAGGTAGCGGGCCCAGGCGAACTCGATACCGAGGATGGCGAGCCCGCCGGGGATGACCAGCAACGCCGGCCCCGGCGTCACGATCATCACCACGCCCAGCAAGAGCACGGTCATGCCGACGACGGCGATCACCACCCGTCGGACCATCTTGTACGTACCGTTTACCAGACGAATCATAATCAGCTACCGGAAAGGGAGGAGGGTCGCCACAAGGCTTTGTTTTGCCGTGTTCTTGTCGTAGCCTTGCGGGATGAACCCCGTTCTCGCCGCCCTGCTCGTCCTTGCAATGCTGCGCGTCTCGTTCGCCGCCGATGAGGCGCCGGGCGAACGCTCGCATACCGTGGACGTCACGGCGAACGTGCCGGTCGTCGCCGTCTCGCCGCAGCCGACCGACAGGCAGTTCCTCAAACTGCCGACCCTCGAGTACCGGTTTCAGATCGAGCCCCGATGCGAGGCCGGCTGGCAACCGGAATCGTTCTCCCTGAACGTGGCCGACAGCAGGGTATCCCTGACCGCGGCGGAACTCAACGACAGCGCGGCCGAGATTCGGCTGCAGGTTCCCACTCGCCAGATCGCACCCGTTCCCGTCGCCGGCTTCTGTGTGAGTGCGGAGACGGAGAAAGGTTCCGACGGAGCGGCCGAACACCCGTCAGATCCGCACGCACGCCGGGAACTGGATATCGGCGGCGCCCTGTCCGCCCACGCGTCGCTCGTCTGCGGCAACAACGGCATCCGGGACATCACCTACGTCGCACGGCCGCTTGACGTGCTGCTGAGCTGCGAGGCGCCGCCGCCGGAGGCGGCGGCGCTCCCGGGAAGTCCCTGAGACGCGCGCTCCGTGGGGCACGGGCTCCGGCGGCGCTCAGGTGCCCCGGCCGAGGTGGTACTCGAGGAAGGCCAGCGTCCGCTCCCAGGCCAGAGCCGCGGTTTCCGCGTCATAATTGTTGCCGCTCGGGTTGGCAAAAGCATGGCCGACCCCGGGGTAGATCTCGATTTCGTGAATCTTGCCCAGGTTCTCCAGCGCCTGCTGGAAAGCACGGACGGATTCGACCGGAATGCCACGATCTTCCTCGGCGAACAGGCCCAGTACGGGCGCCTCCAGCGGCGCAAGCCGCTCCTCGTCCACGACGACCTGCCCGTAGTAGATAACCGCCGCATCCAGCTCGTCCGGCATCAGCAACGCCGCGTTCAGCGCCCATGCACCGCCGAAACACCAGCCCAGCGAGCCGATTCGCGGCGCGCCCCCGGTGTCCCTGATGAAATCGTAGGCTTGGCGAAGGTTCGCGTTGGCCGACTGCGGATTCTCGAGCGCCTCCTGCATCAGTTGTCGCGCCTCCGAAGGACGCTCCGCAGTCTTGCCGCCGAACAGATCGACGGCAAGCACGATGTATCCCTCGCCCGCCAGCCGGTCGGCCATCGCCCGGACACCGTCGTTCAGGCCCCACCACTCGTGCACCACGATCAGGCCCGGCAGGGGATCGACCATATCGGCAGGGAATACGAAGTGCCCGTAGACGAGTTGCTCGCCCACTTCGGCGTACGGTAGCGTCTCGGCCACCACGTCGCGGGCAGGCGCGAGCGCCGCGCCGGGACCCGGCGTGCCGCGATCGTCGGCGTGCTCGCGTGACATGGCGTCGACATCCTGACGCCCCGCGGTATCGTCAGCACTCTCCGGCGACGGCTGGCACGCTGCGGCGATCGCCAGGACGCAGACCAAGGCCTGAACCGCGGCTGTTCGTAGGACCCTCCCCGGTCGCATAGGTGCTCCCCTCATCTGGTACGACGGGAGTGTAATGCATCTGCGCGCCTGCCGTCTGCGGGTACAACCCTCTGCTGTCGTTGACAATAGCAAGCAATCCGCTAGGATGGGCCGCGTAAGTCATCACCGGCACGAAACAGAACGAGTCATCCATGCAGACCACCGACCGAGAAACCGTCGCCCCCGTGGTCAGGCTCGTCCCGCTGCCGGGCATCGCAAGCGTACGCATGCGACTCGCCTTTCCACGACCCGTCGCGTAGCCGAACCCGCATCCCCTTGAACGTCGCGTCCGGCCTCGCGTCTCCGGATCACCTGCCGTGCCTGTACCAGGCAGTCCAGCACGGCGACAAAAGAAGAAGAGACGATGACTTACGATGTTCCACAGCCGGCGCCGCTTGCGAAGCGGATGACGTCATACCTCCGCCAGGCGCTGAGCGACAACGAAACCGATTTCACCACGGGGCCGATAGACCGGGCTCTGGGCCTCCTCGCCATTCCGATGATGCTGGAAATGTCGATGGAGGCCGTGTTTGCGCTGGTCGACATCATCTTCGTATCCCGGCTCGGCACCAACGCCATCGCCGCCGTCGGGATCACCGAGGCGCTGGTCACTGTCCTCTACGCCGTCGCCATCGGCCTCGGGATGGGTGTGACGGCAATGGTCTCCCGGCGGATCGGCGCGCGGGATCCGGAGGGAGCCGCACAGGTGGCCGGCCAGGCGATCTGGGTCGGCGGCGCCATGGCCGTGCTGATCGGCATAACGGGCGTGTCCTTTGCCACGGAGCTCCTGCAGGTCATGGGTGCCAGCCAGGCGGTCATCGAGGAAGGCCGGGGCTACACGGCTGTGCTGCTCGGCGGCTCGGCGAGCATCCTGTACCTGTTCCTGCTGACCGCGGCCTTCCGGGGCGCCGGCGATGCGCCCGTCGCGTTGCGCTCGCTGGCGCTCGCCAACGGCCTGAACATCGCGCTCGACCCGTGCCTGATCTTCGGGCTCGGGCCGTTCCCGGAGCTTGGCGTAACGGGTGCCGCCGTCGCGACGACGATTGGTCGTGGCGCCGGAGTCCTGTACCTCGCGTACTGCATGTTCGCGGGTGGAGGCCGGCTTTCGCTGCAGCCCGGGCACTGCACGCCGCGACCCGACCTGATACTGCGCATGCTTCGCATCTCGATCGGCGGCGTCGGCCAGTTTCTCATTGCGACCGCGAGCTGGATCGCCATCATGCGCGTGGTGGCCCTCTACGGCAGTGCGCCGGTTGCCGCCTACACCATCGCGCTCAGGCTGATCGAATTCGCGCTGCTACCGGCCTGGGGACTGGGCAATGCGGCGGCGACGCTGGTCGGCCAGAACCTCGGCGCGAAGAAGCCCGAACGGGCCGAGCAGTCCGTATGGGCGGCCGCACGCTACAACGCCACCTTCATGCTGATCGTCGGCGTGATTCTCATCATTCTCGCGCCGGAGATCGTGCGCCTGTTCTCGAGCGACAGCGATATCCTTCGCTACGGCACGAGCTGTCTCAGGATACTGGGCATCGGCTATCCGATGTACGCCGTCGGCATGATCATCATTCAGGCGATGAACGGGGCCGGAGATACCCGGACCCCGTCCCTCCTGAATTTCATCTGCTTCTGGCTGCTGCAGATTCCGCTTGCCTATACACTGGCGACACAGGCGGGGCTGGGGCCGAACGGCGTGTTCTGGGCAATCGTCAGCTCGGAATCCATGCTTTCGGTCATCGGCGTCATGGTCTTCCGCCGCGGACGCTGGAAGCGACAACAGGTGTGACGGCAGGTTCAGAGTCACAGAATACTCCATCAAAGCGAAAGGATGAGCCTCTCTATGACTGATCTATCCATGCTTGCGAACATGGCGGAGATAATAGGCGTGACGATCGTGATCGTCGGTCTGGTCTTCGCAGTCATCCAGACACGCCAGTTCAGGCAGCAACGCCGGGAAATGGCGGCTATCGAGGTGTTCCGTTTCTTCGGCAGCCCGCGATTTGCCGAGGCCTACGGCGCAATACTGCAGATGCCGGAAGGCATGCAGCCCGCCGACATTCGTACCGAACTGCCGGACCTCGAGCGGTCGGCAATGCTGATCGGGACGACAATGGAAAACATCGGCGTCATGACGTACCAGCGTATCGTGCCTTACGCCATCGTGAACAACCTGATCGGCGCCAGCACGACCGTCCTGTGGCGCAAGCTCGAACCCTGGGTCAAGGGCCTGCGGAGCGAGATCGGCGAGCCTTACGCCTTCGAGTGGTTTCAGTGGCTGGCCGAGCGGCTCGACAGCGACGACGGCGATCCGCGGCCGGCGTACGAGGCATACAGGGAATGGCTACCGGCGAGGCTGACACCGGAGCTCTGACGCCATGCCGCCAAACGGAAGCCAGGTGGAGCGGCCGCCGCTCATCGATATCCGCAACGCAACGGTGTGGCGCGGAACAACCCGCGTGTTCGCGGGCTTCAGCCTCCGGATCGAGCAACATGAGCAGGTGTGCGTGCTCGGGCCGAACGGCTCGGGCAAGACGACACTGCTGAAGCTGCTGAACCGGGAGCTGTATCCCGTAGCCTCGGAAGACTCGAGCGTTTCCATACTCGGTCGTCAGAACTGGAACGTCTGGGAGCTTCGCACTCGTATCGGCTTCGTATCACAGGACCTGCAGTCGCGGTATCGGGCCCGCACCAGCGCCCGCGACGTCGTGCTTTCCGGCTTTCTCGGCAGTATCGGCGTGCACGGTTCCCTCGCGAGCCGTATTTCGCGGCAACAGGCCTCTCGAGCCTACGACATCATGCACGAGCTGGCGATCGATGCGCTTGCCGATGTTCCCTTCGGTGAGATGTCCACCGGCGAGCAGCGGCGCTGCCTGCTCGCGCGGGCACTGATACATCAGCCCGACACCCTGGTTCTGGACGAGCCGACGGCGGGGCTCGATCTATCCGCCAGTTTCGACTGGCTGGCGCGCATGCGCCGGTTCGTCGCGGAAGGGCGCAACATCCTGCTCGTCACCCACCTTTTGAACGAAATCCCGCCGGAAATCGAACGCGTCGTCCTCCTCGGGAAAGGCAGCATCATCGTCGACGGGCCGAAAGAGGACGTACTGACGGCCGCCAACCTGCAGAGGGCTTACGGCGTGCCGGTGCGGCTGGCACAGGTCGACGGCTACTGGTTTGCCTGCCCCGGCGGGGCCGACCGACTGGCGAATGACGCGGCATCCGACGGCCGCGGGCAGCGGTAGATTCCGAAAGCGTGACGGACTACGATGCGAGCAGGAGCGAATGGAGCTACAAACTCCAGCATCCGTTCCGACAGACAGCGAAGTGCTCAGAATCTTTCCGTACAGCGTGATGCGACGATCGCTCCGGCAGGCCCTGCGGGCCGGCTGGGGCCTCTGCCTGGCGGCGCCGGGGCTGGCCGCCGTGGAGGGGGCGGCCGGTTCGCCGGAGAGTCACACCGGTCTCTCCAACTTCGGCATCGCGATGGTCATCATCACCGCCGCCTGCCTGCTGCTCTTCGCCCTGCTGCTGCGCGGTGCCGTGAGCAAGGCCAGGCGGTTCATCAGCGAACGATCGGGCAAGCGACGCCTGCGGCATGTCCTGCGCAGGAGAAGCCATGACATTCTGGAGGATTTCCTGCTGCCGGGCGCGTACGGCGGACTGACGCGCGTGGACTACGCGGTGCTGACATCGGGTGGCATCCTCTGCATTCGGGCGAGGCACCTGAACGGCGTTGTTTTCGGCGGCGAGGACGAACCGCAATGGAAGAACGTCGATGGCGTTCGCCAGCAGAAATTCCTGAATCCCCTCATTCAGAACGCAGGCCGCACTCGAGCGCTGCAGAACGTCGTGCAGGACGTCCCCGTCGCCAACCTCGTGGTCTTCACCGGATCGGTCCAGCTGAACGTGCCGAAGGTAAGAAACGCGATCCATGTGCGCGATCTCGACAGCTGGATAGCCAAGTTCGACTTCGGGCCCTGCAAGATAAAGGACTGGGACGCCGTCTGGCTCACGGTCCAGGCTGCGGCGATCACGGACGAAAGCTCGCGCAAGGATTTCCAGGCGCAGCTGAGTTTTTCCTGACCCGGAGCATCGGACCTTTCCGCTGCCTCTGCCGAATGCGGGGGGTGTTCCCTTTCGGAGACGTCCCTATAATCGGTCGCACATCCTGATCGCGGAAGAATAACAATGCCAGATGCGCTTATCGGTTCGCCCGGGGGAGTGTTCGCCGTTCTTTGCGCCGTTGCGGCCTTCTGGTTCTGGATCGACCAGGTAACGCAGTGGAAGCTCTTCCAGTACGTCCCTCCCCTGTTGTTCATCTATGCGACGCCGGTCTTTCTCAACAATCTGCGCGTCGTACCCGCGCAATCGCCGGTCTACGGCGGTCTGAGCGAGTACGTCCTGCCGGCATTCATCGTCCTGATGCTCATCAAAGTGAACGTGCCGGCAGCCGTGCGGATCATGGGCAAGGGTGTCCTGGTCATGCTGATGGGCACCGCCGGTGTCGTCGTCGGGGCGGTGGTTTCCTACGCGCTGGTGCACCGCTGGCTGGCGCCGGACGCCTGGACCGGCTTCGGCGCCCTCGCCGGAAGCTGGATCGGCGGGACGGGCAACATGGCTGCAACGAGCCAGATGCTCGGCACCTCGCCGGAGCAGTTCGGCCTGGCAGTCATCGCCGACAACGTGGTGTACCTCGTCTGGCTGCCGATCCTTCTGGGCTCGAAGAACATCGCCGACCGGTTCAACCGCTGGGCCCGCGTGCCCGAGGGCCGGCTGCGGATGATGGATTCCGTCTCCGAGGCCACCGTCGAGCGTGAGCGCATGCCGGAAATGCGCGACTACATCTACCTTGCCGCGGTTGCGATAGGCGTCGCGTGGCTCGCGGACCTGCTGGCGGGCGTGCTCTTCGCGACGATGATGTCGTACGCTCCGGGGCTCGAGGTGCTGCTCTCCGAATCCACCTGGCGGATACTTCTGATCACGACGATTGCCCTGGCGCTGTCGACGACGCCGGTGTCGCGACTGCCCACCGCCACGAGCCTCGGCACCGCGATGATCTACGTGTTCGTCGCGGGCATGGGGGCGCGCGCTTCCATCGAGGGATTCACGCAGGCGCCCGCCTTCCTGCTGGGCGCTTTCATCTGGATTTTCATCCACGGGGCTTTCTGCCTTGCCGGTGCGCGCATTTTCCGGGTCGATGTGCACAGCGTTGCCATTGCTTCAGCCGCGAACATCGGGGCCGCAGCCTCGGCGCCCATCGTCGCGGCCTTTCATCGGCCGAGCCTCGTGCCGGTGTCGATCCTGATGGCCCTTATAGGCTATGCGCTCGGCAATTATCTCGCGCCTATCGCCGGACACCTGGCGCGAATGGTCGCCGGGCAGTAGGCGCCGACACGGCAATCCGCATGACGAAGCCCCGGCGATGGACGCTGCTCGTCGCTTGCCTGCTGACCGCCTCGCTGACGGTGGCGTTCGCGGCACTGGGATGGAAGTGGCGTGACCGGCCGGCCATCTCCGCCCTCGACTGGCCGGTCTCGGAATCGTCGGGCGATGCGGCGGACACCGTCACCGTCACCTGGCTGGGAATCACGACGCTCCTGTTCGACGACGGTGAGACGCAGATCCTGACAGACGGCGCCTTCTCCCGTCCGAGTCTCTTCGATATCCTGACCCTGAGACCTGTCTATTCCGACATCGACGTCATCAACCACGCAATTTCGAAGTATCGACTCGACCGCCTGGCGGCGGTCGTCCCGCTGCACTCGCACTTCGATCACGCGATGGATGTCGGGCACGTGGCGAATCGCACCTCGGCCGTGGTTCTCGGTTCGGAATCCACCGCCAACATCGCCCGCGGCGCCGGCGTGCCCGTAAGCCAGTACCAGATCCTGGCCAGCGGCGAATCGCGCCGGTTCGGCGAATTCACGATCACGCTGATCGAGTCCCGGCATGCGCCGCTGGGGATCGGCGGCAAGCCGCCGTTTCCCGGAACGATCGACGAGCCGCTCGAACAGCCGGCTCGTGTCACGGACTGGCACGAGGGCGGCACCTGGTCGGTGTTGCTCAACCATCCCGCGGGCGACATCCTCGTGCAGGGCAGCGGCGGATTTCTCCCGGACGCGCTGCCCCTGCAGAGCGCCCATGTCGTAATGCTGGGCGTCGCCGGCCTGTCGCGGCTCGGGGAGGACTACGCAAGGCGATACTGGGAAGAAACCGTCGCCCGCACGGGCGCAACGCGGGTGTTCCCCCTGCACTACGACGACTTCACCCAACCGTTCGGGGAGGTCCAGCTGTTTCCTTACCTGGTCGACGACGTGTCGCAGACGGCGAAGTGGCTGAACGAGCTGGCTGGCGAGGCCGAACCGCCCGTGGACGTCGCCCTGCTGCCCTTCGGTCAACCCGTCGACCTGTTTCCGGCACGGCAGTGATCGAGCAATTCCCGTATCCGCGCAGGGCTCACTACCAGTCTTTCCTTCTCCTGCCGGCTGAGGCTCTTGATGCGGTGTTCGGCACGGCTGGCGAGGCTGCGGCCCTGCACTTCCCATTGAAAGACCAGCTGCAGCGGCCCCCGCCCCCGAAGATAGCGCGAGCCACGTATCCCCTGCTCGTGCTCCGCCAGACGGCGGTCCACGTCCGTTGCGATTCCGGTGTACAGGGTGCCGTCCCTGCAACGGAGCATGTAGACGGTCCAGTTCTCGGCGGTCACTTCCGCAGACCGCTCAGTGTCGCCGCACCCTCTCCGTCGAGGGCGGATACTGACCGACGAGGTTCGGCGGCCGAATCGGCCGTCGCTCCAGGTTGCCGCCGCAATTGGGGCAGACACCGTCGAACCGCTCGACGCACCGGGTGCAGAACGTGCACTCGAACGTGCAGATCATCGCTTCTCTGGAATCGTACGGCAGATCGCGGTCGCAAGCCTCGCAGTTCGGTCGCAGTTCGAGCACGTTCTGCCGTCCGGTAGCGGGGCGGAGCACTAGGCGTTGCCGCCCGTCAGAGCACTGCCGAGCACGCGAAAGGCCCCGGCCTCGACCGAAGCCTTGTTCTCGTCCGTCTCCTTATACGTCAGGACGATCTCGCTAGCGCCCTCCAGCGCCTCCGCCGGCTCGCGCAGGGCAAGCGTCAATACGTTGCCGTTCAGGCTGGCCTCCCGGATCAGATCATGACCCGAATACTGGTGCTCGTTGAGCTCGAGATAGGTCGACTCCTCGAATTCATCGCCTTCGGCGCGCATCAGCAGAAGGTAATCCTCGATGTCGCCCGTCGCTGTCGTCCGGGCAAAGAGCAACATGGTCGCGTTGTCCCGGACGTCGAACGCGACGGTGTCGTAGTTACGATTGTTGGGCATGGCACGCACCTCCGGGGAGACGGCTCAGTGACAGTGTACGCGAAGAGGACGGCGGTCGCATTCGCGTGCCTCCGGCTGCCGTCACGCAGCAGGCGTGCGCTCGTTCCTGAGCGCCGCAATCCGACGGTCCTTCTCCTTCCAGACGTCCGCCAGCCAGCGATGAAACGCTGCGCGGAACTCCCGGTCCCGCAGGTAGTCGCCTTCCAGCATCCAGTCCCGCAGTGGCCGCTCTCGTACGTCGACAACCACCCGGCGCACCTGGCCGCAGCAAAGTGCCCAGAAGCCCGGCGCCCGGTCCGGATACACGATCGTCACGTCGAGTATCGCCCCGAACCTGTCGCCCATCGACGCGAGCACGTACGCAAGGCCGCCCGCCCGTGGCGGCAGCAGGTGTTCGTAAGGCGACTGCCGCCTGGCCCGCTTTTCCGGCGTGGATCGCGTCCCCTCGACGAAGTTGATGACGGAAGTCGGCACCTCTCTAAACTTGCTGCACGCCGCCTGCGTCGCTTCCAGGTCGAGATTCCTCCTGTCCGGATACCTGGCGAGCCAGCTCTTCGGGCGACGCTTCATGAAGGGCATGTCCAGCGCCCACCAGGCAAGCCCCAGAAAGGGAAACCAGATGAGCTCCTGCTTGAGGAAGAACTTGAGAAAGGGAATCCGCCGGTTGAAGGCCGTCTGCAGGACAATGATGTCGACCCAGGTCTGGTGGTTGGCCACGAGGAGGTACCAGCTGCAGCGATCGAGGTCGCCCATACCGCACACCTCCGGAAGACCGCGGCGCCGCAGCCCCAGGATGGCCGCATTGACGCCGACCCAGTATTCTCCGATGGTCATCAGCCGACGCGCCAGTGAACGGCGCGGGCCGGATGCCGGCATGGCGGCCTTGACGAGAGCGAGGCCGAAGAGTGGCAGGCACCATGCAATGGTGTTGGCGGCGATACCGGCGAGGACGATACTGCCCCGCAGATTCGCGACAATTGCTCCCTGCAGGCGGCGATCGGGCCCGCGAGCGGCCGTTCCGCCGTCCCGCGCCTTCAGTCCGCCGCTCTCCACTTGCGCCGGGACGGCTCCGCCGCCTCAGTCGCTCCGGCTGGTCACTTCCAGCAGGTGATACCCGAACTGGGTCTTGACCGGCCCCTGCACGGTGTTGATATCGGCGCTGAACACGACCTCGTCGAACTCCCTGACCATCATGCCGGGCCCGAACTCGCCGAGTTCCCCGCCCCGCTGCCCGGAAGGACAGGACGAGTGCTCCCTGGCGAGTTCGCCAAAATCAGCACCGTCTTCGATCCTGCCCTTGAGTTCCCGGGCCTCCGCTTCCGTGTCGACCAGAATGTGCCGTGCCGATGCCTTCGCCATTGAATCGCTCCCTGTGCGGTGGTGCTGTGAACCCGCTAATCGCCAGAACCTCGGCCGATGGTATCAAAGCCAGCCGCCTTCCGGCAGACTGCCACAGCCGGAGTGAAGGCAATCGTCGAGTCGGTCTCGGAGGACGTGCCACAGTCGTGAGTAAGCGCGTCGGTCGAGCCCCGGTGCGTATCGACGACCAGACGCTGTACGGCTACCTCTGGTGGCGCACCGAGACAGACCCTGACGGACAACGGCAGTCCCTGTACCTCATGTCCGGCACGGGTCGCAACAAGGTGTACATCGTGCCGGGACTTCGTCTCGCGGTGATAACCAGCGAAAATTTTCGCCGTTCCGATGCACACGAGCTGAGCGACCGCCTGTTCGCCGAATATATTCGGCGTGCTGCATGTATCCGGCGAAATCGTTTATGCTGGGCACCCTGAACCGATCGCTCTTTGCGTCGGCGATCTCGAACAGGCTCGGATCTTGGACCCCGAAAGAAAAACCGACCAGCTTGCCGTCCTCATAGACGCCGATAACGCGCAGCCGACGATCGTGGACGGGCTGCTGGCGGAGATTGCCCAGTACGGAACGGCAAGCGCCAAGCGGATATACGGCGACTGGACCCTGCCTGCCCTTAAGGGCTGGAAAGACACCCTGCTCGAGCATTCCATACAGCCGATGCAGCAGTTCGGCTACACCAAGGGCAAGAACGCCACCGACAGCGCGATGATCATCGACGCGATGGATCTCCTGTACAGCGGCAAATTCGACGGATTCTGCATCGTCTCCAGCGACAGCGACTTTACCCGCCTGGCGTCGCGCATCCGCGAATCCGGCCTCACCGTCTACGGATTCGGCGAGAAGAAGACACCTGCCGCCTTCGTATCGGCCTGCGACAAGTTCATCTACACCGAGGTACTGCGTGCCAAGGCGGACGAGGGAACCGCGATCCGCCGCAAGTCCAGCGCCGAGCTGAAGCAGGACGCGAGGCTCATCAACCTGCTGCGGAACGCCATCGAGGCTTCGTCGGACGACGACGGGTGGGCGCAGCTCGGCACCGTCGGCAGCAATATCGCCA
>CAZTAE010000060.1:0-11752 GCA_964611535.1 uncultured Woeseiaceae bacterium | reverse complement strand
CGACGGCCGCCGCGTCCGCACCGTCGCCCGCGAAATCCACGACGCGCTGTAGTCGAGCCGTCATTCTTGAGCCTCCGCTTCCCATCCGTTTCGTGGGTTCCGGAATGACCGGCCCGGCCTCCGCGGGCGGCGTCTCGGGGCCGATGCTCTATACTTTCGCAACGCCTTGAGGGTCTGGAGCGGCATTTGCAAATTGCGCATACGGTAACGGTCGAGCTCGGCGCGCGGAGCTACGGAATCGTCATCGGCCGCGGCCTGCTCGGCGGCGGTTTCGACCTGGCGCCGTACCTGCCGGGCCCGGACTGCCTCGTGGTCAGCAACGAGACCGTGGCGCCGCTGTATCTCGAGGCGCTGCGGAGGAACCTCGGCGACCGGAACGTCGCCTCCCTGGCGCTCGCGGACGGGGAGCGCTGGAAGACGCTGGCCAGTGCCGCCACGGCGATGGACGAGCTGGTCGCGATGCAGGCGGGCCGCGATGCGGCCGTGATCGCGCTCGGCGGCGGGGTCGTCGGCGATATCGCGGGGTTTGCAGCTGCCTGCTATATGCGCGGCATCGGGTTCGTGCAGGTGCCGACGACGCTGCTCGCCCAGGTGGACTCGTCGGTGGGCGGCAAGACGGGCGTCAATCACGCGCAGGGCAAGAACCTGATCGGGGCCTTTCACCAGCCGCGCCTCGTGCTTATCGACACCGATACCCTGCGCACGCTGCCGGATCGCGAGCTGCGGGCGGGCCTGGCGGAGGTCATCAAGCATGCCGCGATCGCCGATGTCGACTTCTTCGCCTGGCTGGAGCGGGATCTCGAGAAGCTCGTGGACCGGGAGCCGGAGGCGCTCGCGCACGCGATACGGCGCTCGTGCGAGATCAAGGCCGCGGTCGTTGCGGAGGACGAGACCGAGCGCGGCAGGCGGGCGTTGCTGAATTTCGGGCATACGTTCGGGCATGCGATCGAGAACGTCCTGGGCTACGGCGCATGGCTGCACGGCGAGGCCGTGGCGGCCGGCATGGTGATGGCGGCCGCCTTGAGCGACATGCCCGGCAGCGAGCGCGAACGCCTCGAGGCGCTCATAGCGAGGGCGGGGTTGCCGGTCGCGCCGCCGGAGGTCGAGGCGGGGGCTTTGCGCGCGGCCATGGAGCTCGACAAGAAGGCCGAGGACAGGCAGCCGCGCTTCGTGCTGCTGGACGGCATCGGCGCGGCCCGCGTCACCGCGACGTATCCGGAGACGCGCCTGCGCAGCATCCTTGCGGGGGAGCTCGGCCTTGGTGCCTGAGCGGCGTATGGACGCGCTCGCTCCCTATGCGGCCGACGAGGCGCGGGGCTACGGCCGGCGCTACCCGGAGGCCGCGCCGGCCTGGCGCGGCGAGTACCAGCGCGACCGCGACCGCATCGTGCATTCGACCGCTTTCCGCCGGCTCGTCTACAAGACGCAGGTGTTCGTCAATCACGAGGGCGACCTCTATCGCACCCGCCTCACACATTCGCTCGAGGTCGCGCAGATCGCGCGAACGGTGGCATGCGCGCTCGGCTTGAACGAGGTGCTGGTCGAAGCGATCTGCCTGGCGCACGATTTAGGGCACACGCCCTTCGGGCATGCCGGCCAGGATATGCTGAACGAGTGCATGAAGGACTACGGGGGCTTCGAGCACAACCTCCAGTCACTGCGCGTCGTCGACGAGCTCGAACACAAGTACGCCGACTTCCCCGGACTCAACCTGACTTTCGAGACCCGCGAAGGCATCCTGAAGCACTGCTCCGCGCGCAACGCGCGCGAGCTCGGCGAGCTGGGGCGGCGCTTCCTGGAACGGCGGCAACCGGGGCTCGAGGCCCAGCTCGCGAACCTCGCCGACGCCATTGCCTACAACAACCACGACGTCGATGACGGCCTGCGCGCCGGGCTCCTGGATCTCGAGCAGTTGCGCGAGCAGACGCTGTTCGGCGAGCAGCACGAGACCGTGGTCCGTCGCTACCCGAAGCTCGACGACCGGCGGCTCGTCTACGAGATCATCCGCCGGATGATCAACCGCCTGGTCACGGACCTGATCGAGAACACGCGGTCCCGGCTCGACGCGACCGCACCGTCGTCGATCGAGGACGTCCGCCTGCAGGAGAAGCCGCTCGTGCGCTTCAGCGACGAGGTGTTCGAGATGCACACCCAATTGAAGCGCTTCCTCTATCGGAATCTCTACCGCCACGAGAACGTGCGGCGGATGACCGAGCGGGCGAAGGTGACGGTCAGGGAGCTTTTCGAGCGCTACATGCGGGAGCCTCGACAGATGGCCCCCGATTTCTCGCGGCCGGCGATCGCCGCCGACGAGGCGCGCCGGGCGCGGGTCGTGGCGGACTACGTTGCGGGCATGACGGACCGCTTCGCGTTGCGCGAGCACGAGCGACTGGCCTCGTAGCGGGCAGTCGCGCACGAATCCCGCCCGTCGATCCGTTTCCGACGCCACCTCCTTTTCACGCTCGCCCCTGTCCGTCACCGATTCGCGGGTAGGATCGGGCAGGACAAGCGAGAGCCCGCGCAATCGGTGAGGGATAGGCGCTAGAATGCGCCGCGTGAGCGACGGGCCGGAATCCCCCGGCTCCTCGACCCCGGAGCCCTTCCAGCGTGAACGACAGGTCGCCGCCCGCCAACGAGCGCCTCATCTTCGCCATGGACCTGCCGGATTGCGGCCACGCACGGCGGCTGGCGGAGGAACTCGGCGACGCCGTGCGCTTCTACAAGCTCGGACTCGAGCTCATGATGAGCGGCGGCTACTTCGACCTCCTCGACTGGCTGCTGGCACGCGACAGGAAGGTATTCGCCGACCTCAAGTTCTTCGACATCCCGGCGACCGTCGGCTCCGCCGTGCGGCAGCTGCAGCATCGCGGGGCGAGCTTCGTGACGGTGCATGGCAACCAGTCGATCATGGAGGCTGCGGCGGCAAACAAGGGCAGCGACCTCAAGGTCCTGGCGGTCACGGTGCTGACCAGCCTGGACCGCGGAGACCTGGACGATCTCGGCTTCGCGTGTGACGTCGAGTCGCTGGTGCTCTCGCGCGCGCGGCGCGCGCTGGAGGCGGGCTGCGATGGCGTCGTCTCCTCGGGGCTGGAGGCGCCGCTGCTGCGCGAGCACGTCGACGACAGGCTCATCGTCGTCACGCCCGGCATCCGGCCGGTCGAGAACCGGCAAGCCGGCGACCAGAAACGCGTGGTGGGCGTCGCGCAGGCTTTCGACAACGGCGCCGACTACATCGTCGTCGGTCGGCCGATACGCGACGCAGACAGCCCGCGGGCCGCGGCCGAGGCGATACAGGCGACCATTGCCCGCCGATTCGGCGCATGAGCCCGGCGCTGAAGAACGACCTGCTGATCCGGTCGCTCCTGCGGCAGCCGGTGCCGCGCACCCCCGTATGGATCATGCGCCAGGCGGGGCGCTACCTGCCCGAATACCGCCGGCTGCGCGAGCGCGCGGGCGATTTCATGGGTCTGTGCGGGAATCCGGAGCTGGCCTGTGAAGCGACCTTGCAGCCGCTGGAGCGCTTCGACCTCGATGCGGCCATCCTGTTCTCGGACATCCTCACCGTGCCGAACGCCATGGGGCTCGGGCTTTACTTCGTGAGCGGCGAGGGCCCGCGCTTCGAGAGGCCGCTCAGGACCCGCCGCGACATCGCCAGGCTCGCGGTCCCCGACGTATCGTCGACGCTCGGCTACGTCTTCGACGCCGTGGTCCTGGTCCGCCGTGCGCTCGACGGCCGGGTGCCGCTGATCGGCTTCGCCGGCAGTCCGTGGACGGTCGCGACCTACATGGTCGAGGGGGCTTCCAGCCGCGATTTCCCGAGGATCCGGGCGCTGGCGAAGGAGGATCCGGCGTCGCTGGGTCGCCTGCTGACGGTCCTGGCCCGCGCCACGGCCGACTATCTCAACGCGCAGATCGAAGCCGGCGCCCAGGCGGTGATGCTCTTCGACACCTGGGGCGGTGTTCTCGAGCGCGAGGAGTATCTGCGCTTCTCGCTCGAGCACATGCAACGGATCGTCGATGACCTGACGCGGCGACGCGACGGTGCCACGGTGCCCGTGATCCTGTTCACCAAGGGCGCGGGCAGGCTGCTTGCGGACATGGCGGCGACCGGCTGCGACGCGCTCGGCGTGGACTGGACGACGGAGCTCGGCGAGGCCCGGCGGCTCACGGGGGATCGCGTGGCGCTGCAGGGCAACCTCGAGCCGGCCGTCCTGCTCGAGTCTCCCGCCGCGATCGAGGCGGGCGTCGCCCGCGTGCTCGAGAGCTACGGGCAGGGCCCCGGTCACGTCTTCAACCTCGGCCACGGCATCACGCCGGACGTCGATCCCGCGCACGTCGAGGTGATGGTGGAGGCCGTGCGCCGACTGAGCCCCGCGTACCACTAGCCGTCCGAAGAGAGCCTCCGGGGAGCGGGCGTAGGGCGGGCGCCGGAAACGCATGTATCTGCTAGACTCCGTAAACAGGCGGATGCCATCGCGGCCGCCCACGAATGGTCGCTCCAGCCCATTCGCCGGACGGTCTCCGGCACTCGATGGGCGTAAGCAGTACCGGGGCGCTGCCCGGAAGGCGTTCCCGGTTTCCGGTCTCCCGGCCGGACCGAGGCGTCGTGAACTCCACCGACTTCGAACCGTCAGTGCATCCAGCCGACCGCGACAGGGTCGTGGAGTCCTTCGAGGAGGCGCTACGCACCGGTTCCTGGTCCTGCCAGTGCCGCATCAACAGGAGAGACGGGCGCGAGCGGCGGATAACGCTCCAGGGCACCTTCTACGACGACGGCCAAGGCCATCCCTCGCGCGTTATCGGCGTCGTCACGGATGTCACGGAGCGTAAGGAAGCCGGGGAACGGCTTCGCGAAGCAGACCGGCGCAAGGACGAGTTCCTCGCAACCCTGGCGCACGAACTGCGGAATCCGCTCGCGCCCATCCGCTCGGGCCTCGAGCTGATGCGGATGCTGGGCGACGAACGCGAAGTCATCAACGACGCACGCCGGCGCATGGAGACGCAGACCGGCCACCTCGCGAGGCTGGTCGACGATCTGCTCGACCTGTCTCGGGTCACGAGCGGCAAGGTGACGCTGCGCAGGGAACTGCTGGAGCTCAGCCCGATCGTCCGGGCCGTCGTCGAGGCCGCAAGTCCCGAGCTCGCGGATGCGGGGCACCGGATGCAGGTCAGCCTTGCCGATGAGGCACTCTTCGTCGATGCGGATCCGACGCGCCTGTCGCAGATACTGTCCAACCTCATCACCAACGCCGGCAAATACACGCGGCCCGGTGGGAATATCCGGGTCATCGCCGAGCGTCAGGACGGCGAGATCGTCATCAGCGTGAAGGACGACGGCATCGGCATAGCCTCCACGATGCTCGAGCGGATCTTCGACATGTTCGTGCAGGGAGAACAAAACGGCATACAGCCGGGGCTCGGCATCGGCCTCGCCCTGGTGAAGCGCCTGGTGCACATGCACGGAGGATCGATCCGCGCCCATAGCGAGGGACCCGGCAAGGGCAGCGAATTCGAGGTACGGCTGCCGGCTGCGGCGCCGCGCATCGGGCACGGGGAAGCGCGTCCGGAAGCCGCGCCGCCGCACCGCCGCCTGAAGGTACTCGTCGCCGACGATAACGAGGACGCCGTGCTGCTCCTGAGTGCCGTCGTCGAGCTGCTGGGACACGAGGTCTGCGCCGCGACCGACGGCCGCCAGGCGGTCGAGCTCGCCCGCGAGGAGCGTCCGGACCTCGTCCTCCTGGACCTGGGAATGCCGCGCCTCGACGGCATCGAGGCAGCGCGCCGCATACGGCGCGAGCCCTGGGGGCGCGGGGCCGTTCTCGTTGCCATCACGGGATGGGGACAGAAGGACGACATCCGCCGGACGGAAGAAGCCGGATTCGACCGCCACCTGACCAAGCCCGTGGAGGCCGAGGCTCTGCGCCAGCTACTCGCGGACGATCAGCTCTTCGGCTCGTCCTGATCCTTGAGCGCCCGCCTGAGGACCTTGCCGACGTTCGTCTTCGGGAGCTCGTCGCGGAACTCCACCTCTCTCGGCACCTTGTAGCCGGTGAGGTTCTCGCGGCACCAGGCGATGATGTCGGCGTCGGTAATCGAACGATCGCCCTTGACGACGAAGAGCTTCACGGCCTCGCCCGACTTCTCGTCGGGGACGCCGATCGCGGCGGCCTCCAGCACCCCCTCCATCTCCACGGTTACCGACTCGATCTCGTTCGGATAGACGTTGAAGCCGGACACGTTGATCATGTCCTTCTTCCTGTCCTCCACGTAAACGAAGCCACGCTCGTCCATGCGGCCGATGTCGCCGGTCCGCAGCCAGCCGCCCGGCAGCATCGTCCTTTCCGTCTCTTCCGGATTCTTCCAGTAGCCTTCCATCACCTGGGGGCCGCGTATGCAGATCTCCCCGGAGTCGCCGGGCGCCACGTCGTTGCCGTCGTCGTCGCAGATGCGGACCTCGGTCGAGGGCATGGGTACACCGATCGAGCCCGTGAAGTCGGTGACGTCCAGCGGATTGGCAATGGCGCCGGGCGAGGTTTCCGTCAGGCCGTACGCCTGGACGATCGGCTTTCCGGTAACCTTCTTCCACTTCTTCGCCACCGCCTCCTGCACGGCCATGCCGCCCCCGATCGTAAGCCGCAGGGAACCGAAATCGAGATCGGCGAAGCCCGGCGTATTCAGCAACGCGGCAAACAGCGTGTTGACGCCGGTGAAATACGTGAAGCGATGCTTCGACAACTCCTTCACGAAGGCGGGAAAGTCGCGGGGGTTGGTGATGAGGACGTTCTCGCCGCCCTGCAGCATGATGCTGAGGCAGTTAGTTTCGAGCGAGAAGATGTGATAGAGCGGCAGCGCCGTGATCACCACGATCCGGTCCACGTCGTCGAAGGCATTCCCCTGCCACGACTTCGATTGCAGGACGTTGTACACCATGTTGCGATGGCTCAGCATGGCTCCCTTCGCCGGGCCCGTCGTTCCGCCGGTGTACTGCAGAAATGCCAGGTCGCCGAAGCCGAGCTCGACGTGGTTGAGCGTCCCGCGTTTGCCGCGCTTCAGCGCGGCCGGCATCTTCACCCGGCCCGGCAGGGAAAACGCCGGCACCATCCTCTTGACGTGCTTGACCGCCAGGTTCACGAGCCAGCCCTTCGGCCTGTCCATCAGGTCGCCGAGCTTCGTGGTCACGACATGCTCGACGGCGGAGTCTGCGATGACGCGCTCGAGCGTCTGCGCGAAGTTCTCCAGGATGACGATGCAACGGGCGCCGGAGTCCTCGAGCTGGTGCCTGAGCTCGCGGGCCGTATAAAGGGGATTGACGTTTACCGCGACGAGGCCGGCACGAAAGAGCCCGCAAAGCGCCACCGGGTACTGGAGCACGTTGGGCAGCATGATCGCCACCCGCTCGCCCTTGACGAGCCCCAGCTCCTTCTGCAGATAGCACGCGAACTGCATGGACAGCTCGTCCAGATCGCGGAAGGTCAGCGTGCTGCCCATGTTGGTGAACGCCGGCCGGTCCGCGTATTCGCGAAACGAGAACTCCAGCATCTCGCGCAGGGACTTGTACTCCGGCGGCGGAATCTTCTCCGGCACCCCTTCGGGGTAGGATTCGAGCCAGGGCTTCTGCAGCGAGGTCGCGCTGGTCGCCATGCGGATCAGCCCCGATTTGCGCCGGCAGTGGCGTTTGCGCCAAGTGCCTGCTCGATGACGGGCCACGCGTTGTCGAGCAACAGCGGCTGTGCCTTCTCGTTCGGGTGGATGCGATCGTCCTGCAGGTAGTCGTCGTTCAGCGCCACACCCTCCATGAAGAACTCGATCCACGGTATCCCGTACTGCGCGGCGAGCTCGCGGTACGTGCCTTCGAACGCCCGAGTATACCGTGCCCCATAGTTCGGCGGGATGCGGATGCCGAGCAGGACCACGGCGGCGCCCTGCCGCCGGCTGGCCTCGATGATCCGCGCCAGGTTCTCCTTCGTCCGCTCGGGCGGAAAACCCCGCAGGCCGTCGTTGCCGCCGAGCGCGAGGACGACCAGGTCCGGTGCGAACTTTTCGAGCGCCGACTGGATGCGGGTTGCACCGCCTTCGGTCGTCTCACCGCTTATGCTGGCGTTGACCACCCGATGTTCGTACCCTTGCGATTCCAGCCGTTCCTGCAACAAAGCCGTCCAGGACCGGTCAACGTCTATGCCGTAGCCGGCACTCAGGCTGTCGCCCAGCACCAGCACCGTCGGATCTTCCGAAGTCAATGCGGCGGGCGCGGACAAGATCAGAATGAGGCTCAGTAGCGTTCGCATGTCGACCAGGGAAAAGAGCGCGGTTCTTGCCGCAGAGAACGTTGGTAAGCAGGTTAGCAGTCCCGAAGGCACTCTGACCATTCTCGACGGCGTCAGTTTCCGCATCGCCGCGGGCGAGTCGGTGGCTGTCGTCGGCGCCTCCGGGGCGGGCAAGTCGACGCTGCTCGCTTTGCTTGCGGGTCTCGATCTGCCGACCGAGGGGCGTGTCTGGCTGAACGGGGAGGAGCTCACGGGGCTGGACGAGGATGGCCGTGCGGCGCTCCGCGCGGCGAACGTCGGCTTCGTGTTCCAGTCCTTTCACCTGGTGCCGTCCCTGAACGCGCTGGAGAACGTCATGCTGCCGCTGGAACTGGCAGGCAGCAGCGACCCGCGCGGCGCGACGCTGGAGATACTCCGCAAGGTGGGGCTCCTCGAGCGCGCGCGCCACTACCCGTCACAGCTTTCCGGCGGCGAGAAGCAGCGAGTCGCGATCGCGCGGGCATTTGCGACCGAACCGGCGGTGCTCTTTGCCGACGAGCCGACCGGAAATCTCGACAGCCGCACCGGCGAGCACGTCATGGAGCTCATGTTCGATCTCAACCGGAACTCCTCGACGACGCTGGTCCTCGTGACGCACGACAAGGCGCTCGCGGGGCGCTGCGACCGCGAGATCGGGCTCGAGTCCGGCCGCCTCGTCACGGACAGCAGGGCCGCTGCGTGAAGGCAACCAGCTATGCCTTGCGCACCTTCGGGCGCGAGCTGCGCTCGGGCGAGGTGCTGGTGCTGCTCGCCGCTGTCGCCCTGGCCGTCGCGGCGCTGACCGCCGTCGGATTCCTGACGGATCGCATCGGCCGGGCGGTGGCGCGGCAGGCAAACGAGGTGCTGGCCGCGGACCTGCGGCTGCGCTCGCCGGAGGAGATACCCGGGGAATGGCGCGAGGCGGCCGAGAGCTACGACCTCGACACCGCGGACACGCAGACGTTTCCGAGCGTCGTGTTCGCGGGCGAGGAGAACGCCCTGGCGACCATCAAGGCGGTCAGCGACGCCTATCCCCTGCGCGGCTCGGTCCGCATCGCCGACGAGCTGTTCGGGGAGCAGCGCATCGCCCGCGGTATCCCGCCGCGCGGCAGGGTCTGGGCGGACAGCGCGCTGATGGCGCGGCTGGGCGTCGACGTCGGCGACCGCGTCTCGCTCGGCGAGATTGACGTCACGATCGATGCCGTGCTCACTTACCGGCCCGACCAGTCCATCGGCTTCGCCTCGCTGGCGCCGTCCCTGCTGGTCAACATCGGCGATATTCCCGCGACGGGGCTCATCAACGAGGGCAGCCGCGTCGGCTACGCGCTGCTCGTCGCCGGCGAAGAATCGGCCGTCGACGCGTTCTACGCCGACGTCGAGGATCGTTTGCCCGACGACGTGCGCGTAAGGAACCGCGAGGACAGCAGCGAACGCGCGGCCAACGCGGCGGACCGCGCCCAGCGCTTCCTGTCGCTGACGGCCGTGATCAGCCTGCTGCTGTCGGCCGTCGCTATAGCGATGTCCGCGCGCCGCTTTGCGCACCGGCGGATGGACACCGTGGCATTGATGAAGAGCCTCGGTGCGACCCAGCGCTTCGTCATGGTGGCCGCGTCGCTGCAGCTGGTCCTGCTCGGTTTGCTGGGGGCCGTCGCCGGCAGCGTCACGGGCTACGCGGTCGAGGAGCTGGTAACGACGCTGCTGTCGGGCATGATCCACGGCGATCTGCCCGCGGCGAGCTGGGCGCCCGTCGGGCTGGCCTGCGGTACCGCGCTCGTGCTGCTCGCGGGTTTCGCGCTGCCGTCGCTGATCCAGCTCCGCAATACGCCGCCTCTCCGCGTACTTCGCCACGACGCGATGCCGCCGCCGCCCTCGCGCCTGCTGGTAGCCGGCACCGCGATCGCGGCCGTGGCATTGCTGCTCTACCGGGCCATCCCGGATGTGCGCCTGCTGGCGACGGTGCTCGTCGGCATGCTGGTCGTCGCCGCCGCGCTCTATCTCGTGGGCCGGCTCCTGGTGGCGCTCATCGGCCGGTCGCGCGGCGGCGTCGGCATTGCCTGGCGCTATGGCCTAGCCAACGTCGCGCGTCGCGGGCGCGACAGCAGCGTGCAGGTAGTCGCCTTCGGCCTCGGCCTGACCGTGCTGCTGCTGCTCACCTTCGTGCGCACCGATCTGCTGCAGGCCTGGCAACAGGGCATCGACGAGGACGCCCCGAACCACTTCCTGATCAACATCCAGCCGCCGGAGCGCGCGTCGATCGCCGAGATCTTCCAGAGCCGGGGCATCGCCGCGCCCGAGTTCGTCCCGCTCGTGCGCGCGCGCATGACGGCGATCAACGGAGAGTCGGTGAAGGATCGGGAATACCCGATGGACGACGGCGAGCGGATGGCCAACCGCGAGCAGAACCTGACGTGGGCGGCCGGCCTGAGCTCGAGCAACGACCTGGTCGCGGGCGAGTGGTGGGGCCCCGGCCACGACGGCGAGCCACTCCTGTCCGTCGAGGAGGAGGCGGCGGAGGAGCTCGGCCTCGCGCTCGGCGACCGCGTGCGCTACCGGATCGCCGGCGAGGAAGTGGAAGCCCGGGTCACCAGCTTCCGCAAAGTCAACTGGGACTCCTTCCAGCCGAATTTCTTCATGGTTCTGTCGCCCGGCTCGCTGGAGGGCTACGCCACGACCTACGTGGCGAGCCTGCGGATCGAGGACCGGCAGCAAGGCGTGCTGGTCGATCTCGTCCGCGCCCATCCCAGCGTCTCGGTGATCGATCTCGGCGCCATACTCGAGCAGGTCGAAAACATCATCGGCCAGGCCAGCCTGGCCGTGCAGGCCGTCTTCGTCTTCACGCTGGCGGCAGGCATCGCCGTGCTGTTCGCTGCCGTGCAGTCGACCATCGACGAGCGCCGCTTCGAAAGCGCGATGTTGCGCGCGCTCGGCGTGCGCCGGCGGACCGTGCTGTCGGGCGTGCTGACCGAGTTCGCGGCACTCGGCTTTGCCGCCGGCCTGCTGGCGTCGGCGGGAGCATCGGTGCTTGCCGCCATCGTCGCCGTGCAGCTGTTCGAGCTGGACTACAGCTTCAATCCGTTGCTCTGGCTGGTCGGACTCGCGGGCGGCGTGGTGCTGGTCTGCGCCAGCGGCTACATTGCGGCTCGCAGTGCCATCAACGCGGCGCCCGTCGAAGTGCTGCGGGCTGCGTGACCCGTCTGCTACCACGAACCGGGGTGCGATTTGACCGCGACCGATAAGCTGTCCTGCGGCGTCGTGGTCGTCCGGCGGGCCGACGCCGGCTGGCTCGCCCTCATGTTGCGGGCGTATCGCAACTGGGATTTCCCCAAGGGCCTCCTGGAGGAGGGCGAGTCGCCGCTGGCAGCCGCCGTGCGGGAGGTCGAGGAGGAAACCGGCATCGTCGACCTGAGCTTCGACTGGGGCGAGACCTGCATGGAAACCGGCCCGTACAATCGCGGCAAGACGGCGCGCTA
>CAZTAE010000059.1:0-11919 GCA_964611535.1 uncultured Woeseiaceae bacterium | reverse complement strand
GCTCCTCGGAGATCCCGTGGCTCCCGGCGACCGCGCCGGCAATGTCGAGCAGCGACGCGATGACGCCGCCGTGCAGGTAGCCGACCGTGTTGCGATGATCCTGCCGCACCGGCATTTCCAGCCGGGCGAAGCCCGATTTCCATTCCGTCAGCCGGAACCCGAGGAACTCCAGGTACGTGCCCTGGTACAGCGTCGGATTCTCGAGAAAGGCGTTGGTCATCCGTTGTATCCCTCTGTAGAGCGCAGCACGGCGCGGCCCGGCTCAAGCGATCGCGACGGCGCGTCGCAGAATGGAGATGTAGACGTCCGGTTCCGGCCGCACCCGGTAGTTATCGGTCTGGTCCGAGTACAGTATGGTGCCGGAGCCGCTGGTGGCGATGACGGTCGGCATCATGGTGTCGCCGGGGTACTCGCGTCTGGCCCGGGCCGGCACGCCGTCCGGCTCGTCGATGTCGAGGCTTTCCGCGACCCGGTTGCCGCGATCCACCAGGAACCGCAAGCGCTCGCCCATCTCGGCAGCCAGCTCGCGCGTCTTTTCCTCCGGCTGGGAGCTGACGACGTAGTAGGCTAAATCCAGCTGTTCGAGCTCGCCGGCCCGATGCGCCAGTTCGCGCAGCTGCGCCATACAGACAGGGCACCAGTTGCCCGGATGAAACAGCACTACCGACGGCTTGCCCGCCAGCTCCCGCGAATGCCAGGTATTCCCCTCGAGGTCGGCAAGCTCGAATTCGGGCAGCTTGTTGCCGACGGCGAGCCTGGCGTTCGGCAGCCGACCGAAGCGCGAATACCAGAAGACGTACAGCAGCAGCAGCAGGATTCCGATCGCGGCGACGGCAACGGACAGCCAGTCTGCCCTCGCATCGATGAGCGACTGCCACGCTGCCACCGTGACGCCGGCCGCGGCCACCAGCATCAGGAGCGGCAGGTTCTCGCTGGTACGGGCGATGCCGCCGCGGTTCAGCCAGACGATGAACAGTGGCAGCGGCAGGTTCGCGACGGCCGCGCCCAGCCAGGCCCAGCGGCCCTCCGCGACGATTGCCGCCTGGATCAGTGACAGGACGGCCAGGACCAGGCTGACGGCCACGGCCGGAATCACAAACCAGGATTTCATGGGGAGTACTCCTCCGAACCCGCATTATGGTGATTGTATCCGGGGAGCGGCCCGGATGGCCGTCGACTTCCGCGCGAGCGGCGGCGCGCTGGCGGACGGCGTTGGTTCCGGGTTACATGTTGCGCCGGTACTCGCCGCCGACCTCGTACAGCGCCTGCGTTATCTGCCCCAGTGAGCTGGATTTCACGGTGGTCATCAGTTCCGTATAGATGTTGCCGCGGGCGCGGGCGACGTCCTTCAGGCTGGCTATCGCCTCCTCGTTTTCATCCGCGTGGGCCGCATTGAACGTGCGCACGTTGCGGATCTGGCGGTCCTTCTCTTCGTCGGTCGAGCGGATCAGTTCGAGGTCGTGCACTTCGTCTTCCTGTCCTTCACGCGGCAGGAACATGTTCACGCCGATAAGCGGCAGGGAGCCATCGTGCTTCTTGCTCTCGTAATACAGGCTCTCCTCCTGAATCCTGCCGCGCTGGTACATCGTGTCCATGGCGCCGAGCACGCCGCCGCGCTCCGAAATCCTGTCGAACTCCTGGTAAACGGCTTCTTCGACAAGATCCGTCAGCTCATCGATGATAAATGATCCCTGCCACGGATTCTCGCAGTAGTTCAGGCCGAGCTCTTTCGAAATGATGAGCTGAATCGCGACCGCCCGCCGCACCGACTGCTCCGTCGGCGTCGTGATCGCCTCGTCGAACGCGTTGGTGTGGAGGCTGTTGCAGTTGTCGAACAGCGCATAGAGCGCCTGCAGCGTCGTGCGTATGTCGTTGAAGCTGATCTCCTGGGCGTGCAGGCTGCGGCCGGACGTCTGGATGTGATACTTGAGCATCTGGCTGCGCGGTCCCGCATTGTACCGCTCGCGCATCGCGCGTGCCCAGATGCGCCGGGCGACGCGCCCTATCACCGAGTACTCGGGATCCATCCCGTTCGAGAAGAAGAAGCTCAGGTTCGGCGCGAAGTCGTCGATGTCCATGCCGCGCGCGAGGTAGTACTCGACGATCGTGAAGCCGTTCGAGAGGGTGAACGCGAGCTGGCTGATCGGATTCGCGCCCGCTTCGGCGATATGGTAGCCACTGATCGACACGCTGTAGTAGTTGCGAACGTTGTTGTCTATGAAGTACTGCTGCACGTCGCCCATCATTTTCATGGCGAACTCTGTGGAGAAAATGCAGGTGTTCTGCGCCTGGTCCTCCTTGAGGATGTCTGCCTGCACCGTCCCGCGCACCGTGGACAGCGTGTCGGCGCGGATTTTCTCGTAGGTCTCGCGGGGCACGAGCTTGTCGCCCGATATGCCCAGCAACCCCAGGCCGAGCCCGTCGTTGCCCTGCGGAAGCTCGCCCGTGTAGGCCGGACGCTGGCGTCCCTCGAAGTACTCGTCGATCTTCCTGCGCGCGGCCTCCCACTGACCGGATTCCCTGAGGTATTTTTCAACCTGCTGGTCGATGGCGGTGTTCATGAAAAAGGCGAGGATCATCGGCGCCGGCCCATTGATGGTCATCGAGACCGACGTCGTCGGCGCACAGAGGTCGAACCCGGAGTACAGCTTCTTCATGTCGTCGGCGGTCGCGATCGAGACGCCAGAGTTGCCCACCTTGCCGTAGATGTCCGGCCGCTCGTGCGGATCCTCGCCGTACAACGTCACCGAATCGAATGCCGTCGAAAGGCGCGCTGTGTCCTGCCCCTGCGAGAGGTAGTGAAAGCGTCGGTTCGTCTTCTCCGGCGTCCCCTCGCCGGCGAACATGCGGGTGGGGTCCTCGTTGAGCCTGCGGTACGGGTAGACGCCTGCCGTGTAGGGCCATGCTCCCGGCAGATTCTCCTTCATCAGGAACCTGAGCAGCTCGCCCCACTCCCCGAAGCGCGGCACGGCGATCTTCGGAATCTTCTGCCGGCTCAGGCTCTCCCGGTAGTTGCGCCCGCGGATCTCGCGTCCGCGCACCGTGTAGCTGTATTCCTCCGCGCGCACGTTGTCGCGCCGGGCCGGCCATTTCTCGAGCAGGTCGATCGCGTCGGCGCCCAGGGCGCGCCGGGCCTCCTCGTACCTGGCGCGCAGGGTGAGGACGGATCCGTCAGCGTCACCCGCCGCCAGCGCCTCCTCGGGATAGGCGCCGAGCGGTTCCGGCAGACGGGGGTCGTCGAGGGCCTTCAACGCCTCGTAGTAGTGCTGAAGGTTGCGCGCTGCCGCGGACTGTACGTCCACCTGGCGGTTCATCTCCCGGCCCTGCTCGCTGATTTCGGCGAGATAGCGGATGCGGTTGCCCGGTATCACCGCCATCGCGCGCGGCTCCTTCCCGGACACCTCGATCCGCGGCGTCCATTGGTCCCGGTCGAGCGCGAGCTCCTCGGCGAGCCGCCGGCAGAGCTCGACGAACATCCAGCTGACGCCGGGATCGTTGAACTGGCTGGCGATGGCCGGATAAACCGGCACCTCCTCGTCGGGCAAGTCGAACTTCAGGCGGTTCCGCTTCCATTGCTTGCGCACGTCGCGCCGCGCATCTTCCGCGCCGCGCGTGTCGTACTTGTTCAGAACCACCAGGTCGGCGAAGTCCAGCATGTCGATCTTCTCGAGCTGGCTCGGTGCGCCGTAGTCGCTGGTCATGACGTAAACCGAGTAATCGACCAGGTCGACGACTTCGCTGTCACTCTGGCCGATGCCGGCCGTCTCGACGATCACGAGGTCGAAGCTCTTCGACTTGAGATACAGGATGTGATCGCCCAGCATCTCGCTCGTCGCCAGGTGCTGGCGCCGGGTCGCGAACGAGCGCATGTACACGCGCTCCGAGCGGAGCGAGTTCATGCGAATGCGATCGCCGAGCAGCGCTCCGCCCGTACGCCTCCGCGTCGGGTCCACCGCCAGGACGGCGATCCGCATCTCGGGAAATGACGCCAGGAACCGGTTAAGGAGCTCGTCGGTGACGCTGCTCTTGCCGGCGCCGCCCGTGCCGGTGACGCCGACGACCGGCACCTTGCCCGACTGCATCCGCCAGTTGCGCCTGAGCCGCTCGAGCTCGTCCTCGTCGAACGCGCCTTCCTCGATGGCCGATATCATTGCTGCGATGCCTATCGTGCCCGTACCTTTTGCATCCGCAGGTGGCCGCGTCTCCCTGCGGCCCGCTTCCGTTCGCGCCACGAGATCGTCGATCATGCCGTCGAGGCCCAGGGTCATCGTGTCCTGCGGGTGATAGATGCGCTCGACGCCATAGGCCATCAGTTCCTCGATCTCACCGGGCGTGATGGTGCCGCCGCCCCCGCCGAAGACCTTGATGTGCGACGCGTTCGACTCGCGCAACCGGTCGATCATGTAGCGGAAGAACTCGTTATGGCCGCCCTGATAGGAACTCACCGCAATGCCGTCGGCATCTTCCTGGACGGCGGCACGCACGATGTCGTCGACGCTGCGGTTGTGCCCGAGGTGGATGACCTCGGCTCCCCGGGACTGGATCAGCCGGCGCATGACGTTGATGGCGGCGTCGTGCCCGTCGAACAGCGACGCGGCCGTCACGAAGCGCAGTGGCGGGTTCAGAGACTTGCCGGAAATCTCCGGCAGGTCGCTTGCGGCGGTGCTCATCAATGGCGGACCTCCGATGCGCTCGCGCTAGAGGCGGCTTTCGCTTGCGGTGCCTTTGCGCAAAAAATCAAAAGCTTCCGATACTGGAAATAATTTTAATACCGATTAAAATAATGCAGTCGCGCAGTGAAGACAAGGGGTCAGAGGCGGTTTCGGAAGGCCGGGGCCGGTTGCCGATGGCGAGGACAGCAGAGGAAAGCCGGTTCGAGCTCCAGCGCCATCGGGTGCTGAAGGCGGCGGCCGCCTGCTTCAACCACAAAGGCTACAGCGGCACTTCGCTGAAGGACGTCGCGCGGCACCTCGACCTGACCGACGCCGCGCTGTACTACTACGTCCGCAACAAGGAAGAGCTCGTCTATCAGTGCTACCTCCGGGCGGCGGAGCTCGGCAGCGCGGCCATGCAGCGTGCACGGAGCGAAGGCAGGACCGGGCTGGAACAGGCCTTCCTGTACGTGCGCTATCACGTCGAGCTCATCGTCGGTGAGGAAGGCCCCGTCGCCATCATGAGCGAGATACCGTCGCTGAAGGAGCCGCACAGGGACACGATCCTCGACATATCCCGCCGTCACAGCAAGGCGTTCGAGGCAATCATCGCGCGCGGCATCGAGGACGGCAGCATTCAGGATTGTGACGTTCGCATGACCGGTAACGCCATCATGGGAGCCATCAACTGGATTCCGAAATGGTTTCACGGAGACGCAGCGACCGCGGCGCGCGTTCTCGCCGAGTTCCCGCCGATCCTGACCCGGTGCCTCCGGGCACCCCGGAGCTCCTGAGCTCAGCGGATACCCGCCGCCTCCAGCTCACGCTGCATCCGGCGCATCTGCGAGGTGAGCGAGCGGATGCGCACGTCGTCGGGCGCGATGCCGACGTTGTCGGCCGTGGCGCGCGACTGCAGGTACCGGAGCCTTTCGAGCAACCTTCCGTGCACGCGCCTGTACAGGGGATCCGCCGCCTCCTGCTCCGCATAGCCCGCTGCAAGCGCCGAGCCCGAGTCGGAATCGGCGATACGCTGCCGCTTCAACAGTTCCAGGTCCGCCTCGACGAGATCGAGGAGCAGCTTCCGGTCACCGTACTTCCGCCAGAGCTCGGCAAAGAGATCTTCCGACCGGGCGAGTGCGGCAGGCGGCAGGGATGCGGCCAGCTCGTCGCGCGCTTCGACGAACGACTCCTCCCCGCGCTCCGCCGCCAGCCGGTACCATGCCATTGCCACGACGGGATCTGGCTCGACGCCCTCGCCCGCCAGGTGCATGAAGCCGACCATGTACTGGGCGTACTTGTCGCCCGCGGGCGCCAGCTCCTTCTCGTAAATGAGGAGCGCGCGTGCATGGTCGCCCGCCGCGTAGATCTCCTCGACCCGTTCCTGAACCTGAAGCGTTCGGTCGTCGGCCGGCGCACCGGGAAACTGCCGGTAGTCGCCGGACCGGGCCAGCTGCGAGGCGCAGAGGCCTGCCATCACCAGGATGGCGATACCGGGCGCTCGGTGGTCAATCAGGGTCACGACATCCTCGGCATCAGGCGTCGCCACACGGCACACCTGGACATTAGCACGCTGGTTATGACAGCAGCGGCGCGCACGGAGTTCCTCGGTACCGGCGCTCGTGGAGGGGCCTTTACGGCATAAGCTGGAAGCCGGCGCGGGAGTGCTCCGAGCCGCAGTACGCTACGGTCAGGCTGCGAGGGTGCATTTCCCGTTGCTTACGACGACGCTGTCGCGTGCGACGACGGCGCACCGGAAGGAGACGACGTTCCTGTCCTGCCACATGTGGGTCGTCACCGTGTCGCCGGGATACACGGGCGCCGAAAACCGGGCGCCGAAGCCCCTGATGAGCGTGTGGTCGTACTCACAGATGGTCTTGAGGATCGCGCGGCACGCGATGCCGTAGGTGCAACGGCCGTGCAGCAGCGGCAGCTCGAATCCGGCTTCCTGCGCCACGGCTCTGTCCGTGTACAGCGGGTTGCGTTCCCCCGTCAGGCGAAAGAGCAGCGCCTGGTCCGGCCGCGTCCGGATGTCGCAACGCAGATCGGGCTCCCGCGACGGCATGGCGTGCGGTTCGGGCGCGGGCGCGGCCGGACCGCCGAACCCGCCATCCGCACGCGCGAGCAGCGAGCTGTCGAGCGTGAAGAGCGCGGCGTCGTCTTTCGCCATGCGAACTTCGGAACGGACGATGATTTCCGCACCGACGTCCCCGCCGCGGTCGTATACGGCCGTGACGTGCCGGTTCACCAGCAGATCGGCGGCGGCCGGAAGGGGCCGGTAGAGATCGAGGCTTTCTCCGGCCCGCAAAACCTGCCCGTAGTCCCAGCCGCAGTCTGCCAGGAAGCCGCCGGGCATGAGCACGCTGGCCATCGTCGGCACGGTCTTTGGAATCGGCGCGTCGATGACGTAGGCCAGCTCCTGCCTGTCGAGCGCATCGCTGCCGAAGCCGAGCCCCAGCGCGTACAGCATGGTCTCCCGATCGCTGTAGCTTACCGGTACGTCGGCAACGCTTGCCGTCATCAGCGATTCGAAGTCTATCGGCATGCTTCCTGCCAGTGCGCGTCGGTCCGCGGCCGATTCTATTGCAGAGCCGGCGGGACCGCCAATCTGCTAGAATCGACACCATCCCCCGGTTCAGTACGCAGCGAATGACGGCAGAAAGCTCTGTCCTGTTACGCCCGGCGCATCGCTCCGAGGCGCGCACGATCGCTTCGATGTCGCGGCTGCACGTCGAGCACGGCCTCCGCTGGCGGTGGACGCCCTCGCGCGTGCAGAAACAGATCCGCGACCCCGACACCATGACACTGGTTGCATCCGTGGACGGCGATTTTGCAGGCTTCGCCATCATGCATTTCGGCGAGGTGCGGGCCCGGCTGACCCTGCTGTCGGTGGCGCCGCGCTACCGGTGCTCCGGCATCGCCACCTCGCTGCTCGAGTGGCTGGAGAAATCCTGCGTCACGGCGGGCATCCAGGAAATCCGCCTGGAAGTGCGGGCGGGCAACCGCCAGGCCCGTCGGTTCTACGGCAACCGGGGCTTCAAGGCCTGCGGGCAGGTCGCCGGCTACTACGACGGTCGGGAATCCGCCGTCCTGATGACGCGGTCACTCGCCGTGTCCTGAGAGGCCGGGCGGTGCGCTCGTCACCGGTGCGCACGGGACGCTTCGTCCTTCGCGACGTCTTCAGCGCGGCTCCACGAAGAAATCCGGCACGAGCTCGGCGGATGGATCCACTGCATAGGCGCCGAGGTCCGTGATGCCGGCGCTCTCCAGCACCTCGTCGTCGATGCAGAAGTTGCCGGTGAACTCGCGACTCGGTTTCGTCAGGATGACGTGCGCGGCGTCGGCCATGATTCGCGGCGCCCGCGAGCGCTTTACGACGGCGTCGCCGCCGAGGAGATTCTGCACCGCCGCCGTGGCAATCACGGTGCGCGGCCAGAGCGCGTTGACCGCGATGCCCTGCTCACGAAACTCGCCCGCCAGGCCCAACACGCAGAGGCTCATGCCGTACTTGGCGATCGAGTAACCGAGGTGCGGCGCGAACCACTTCTCCTTCAGCTCGAGTGGCGGCGCGAGGTTCAGGATGTGCGGATTGCCGGACTCCAGCAGGTGCGGAATGCACGTCTTCGACACGACGAAGGTGCCGCGCGTGTTCACCTGCTGCAGCAGGTCGAAGCGGCGCATCGACAGGCGCAACGTGGGCTCGAGCGAAATCGCGCTGGCATTGTTGACGCAGATGTCGATGCCGCCGAATGCCTCGACGCCCTGACGCACCGCTTCCCCCACCTGCTCCTCGTAGCGTATGTCGCAGACGACGGGCAGCGCGTTGCCGCCGGCCTTGCGGATATCCTCCGCCGCCGTATGGATCGTGCCCGGGAGCTTCGGATGCGGCTCGTCGGTCTTGGCGGCGATGATGACGTTCGCGCCGTCCTCGGCTGCCCGCAGCGCGATCGCGTGGCCGATTCCCCGGCTGCCGCCGCTGATGAACAGGGTCTTGCCGCGCAAGGTGCTCATGATCATCCCTCCATCAGAAATGCGAACCGCCGCCTTCCGCGGCGGGAACCGCGGTCCGACCGATGCACTTACTCAGCGCTGTGACCCGCCATGGAGATTCCGGCATCCCCTGCGGGTGGTCCTTATGAAGGAAATAAAGCGGACCGAAGGGAGCCATTCCTTCATAAGGACCACCCGCAGGGGATGCCGGAACCGGCTTAAGATAATACAGGTTGTCGAGGAAATCGCCCTACATCCGGAAGATGCCGTAGGGTGTTTCGGTGTCGCGCAGGCGGTTGACGGCCGCGGAGATGGCCTGGCCGAGGACGCGGCGGGTATCGACCGGATCGATGACGCCGTCGTCCCACAGCCTCGCACTCGCATACCAGGGGTGTCCCTGGGATTCGTACTGCTCGCGGATGCGGCCCTCGAAGATCCTCTGTTCTTCTTCGGGCCATTCCTCGCCGCGTGCCTCCAGCCCGTCGCGACGGACGGACGACAACACCAGCGCCGCCTGCTCGCCGCCCATGACCGAAATGCGGGCGTTGGGCCACATCCACAGGAACCTCGGGCCGTAGGCTCGGCCGCACATCGCGTAGTTGCCGGCGCCGAACGAGCCGCCGACGATGACCGTGAACCTGGCCACGGAGGACGTGGCGACCGCGTTGACCATCTTGGCGCCGTCCTTCGCGATGCCGCCCTGTTCGGCCTTCTTGCCGACCATGAAGCCCGTGATGTTCTGCAGAAACACCAGCGGTATCCCGCGGCGGTTGCACAGCTGTATGAAGTGCGCACCTTTCTGCGCCGACTCCGAAAACAGGATACCGTTGTTGGCGACGATGCCGACGGGATAGCCGTAGATATGGGCGAAACCGCAGATCAGCGTCGAACCGTAAAGCGCCTTGAACTCGTGCAGCTCGGAGCCGTCGACGATGCGCGCGATGATCTCGCGGATGTCGTATGGATAGCGGAAGTCGCGGGAGACGATGCCGTAGAGGTCGTCCGCCGGATAGGCGGGGTCGCGCGCTTCGCGCACCTCCAGCGGCTGCGGCTTCGGGCGGTTGAGGTTGGACACGATGTCCCGCACGATGGCGAGGGCCTCATTGTCGTTGCCGGCAAGGTAGTCGGTAACACCCGATATCCTGCTGTGCACGTCGCCGCCGCCCAGCGACTCGGCGTCCACCACCTCGCCCGTCGCCGCTTTCACGAGGGGCGGCCCGCCGAGGAATATCGTCCCCTGGTTGCGCACGATGACCGCTTCGTCGCACATCGCGGGCACGTAGGCGCCGCCGGCGGTGCACGAGCCCATCACCGCCGCGATCTGCGCGATGCCGCGGGCGGACATGCGCGCCTGATTGAAGAAGATGCGTCCGAAGTGATCGCGGTCCGGGAATACCTCATCCTGCATCGGCAGGAAAGCGCCCCCGGAGTCCACCAGGTAAAGGCACGGCAGGGCGTTCTGCTCAGCGATCTCCTGCGCCCGCAGATGCTTTTTCACCGTCATTGGATAATAGGTGCCGCCCTTCACCGTCGCGTCGTTCGCCACGATCATGCAGTCGACGTCGCTGACCTGGGCGATTCCCGCGATCACGCCTGCCGACGGCACCTCGTTGTCGTACATGCCGTAGGCGGCGAGTTGGCCGATCTCGAGAAACGGTGCCCCCTTGTCCACCAGGCAGCGAACGCGGTCGCGCGGGAGCAGCTTGCCGCGGGCCAGATGCTTCTCGCGCGCCCGTTCGCTGCCGCCCCGGGAGATCGTCTCGCACAAGCCGCGAAGCTCGCGTGCGAGGTTCATGTTGACGGCGGCGTTCTTTTCGAACTCCTCGGAGGTGTTCTTTATCTTCGTCTTGATGACTGGCATGAATTATCCGGGGCTAGTGGCATTGTAGAGCTCGCGGCCGATCAGCATACGCCGGATTTCGCTGGTGCCGGCGCCGATTTCGTACAGTTTGGCGTCGCGCCACAGGCGTCCCGCCGGATACTCGTTAATATAGCCGTTCCCGCCCAGCGCCTGAATGGCCTCGCCGGCCATCCATGTGGCTTTCTCCGCCGCGATCAGTATGCAACCGGCCGCGTCGAAGCGCGTGGTGCGGCCGCGGTCGCAGGCACGCGCGACGGCGTAGACGTAGGCCCTGCAGGCGTTCATCGTCGTGTACATGTCCGCGATCTTGCCCTGCATCAGCTGGAACGTGCCGATCGGCTGCCCGAACTGCTTGCGATCGTGCACGTACGGCATCACCAGCTCGAAGCAGGCGCGCATGATCCCCAGCGGTCCGCCGGCCAGCACCAGCCGCTCGTAGTCGAGGCCGCTCATCAGAATCGCGGCGCCCTGCCCTTCGCGGCCCAGCAGGTTCCCGCCCGGGATTTCGCAATCGTCGAAGACGAGCTCTCCGGTGTCGGACCCGCGCATGCCCAGCTTGTCCAGCTTCTGCGCCCGCGAGAAACCGGGCGTGCCCGCTTCGACGACGAAAGCGCTCAGGCGGGGCTCGTCCCCGTCGTCGCCGGTTTTCGCGTAGACGATGACGAGGTCCGCTTCAGGGGCGTTGGTGATCCACATCTTGCTACCGGAAAGGACCCAGCCATCGCCTTTCTTCCTCGCGCTCGTCCGCATGGCCATGACGTCGGAACCGGCACCGCTCTCGCTCATGGCGAGCGCGCCGAGGTGCTCGCCGGAAACGAGCTTCGGAAGCCATAGAGCCTTCTGTTCGTCCGTCGCCCAGCGCCGCAGCTGGTTGACGCACAGATTGGAGTGCGCGCCGTACGAAAGCCCCACCGACGCCGAAGCGCGGCTGATTTCCTCCATCGCCACGACGTGCGCAAGGTAACCGAGGGCCGAGCCGCCCTGCTCCTCGTCGACGGTAATGCCGAGCAGCCCGAGTTGGCCGAGCTCCGGCCACAGATCCCGCGGAAAGCGATTTTCCCGGTCGATGTCGGCCGCCCGCGGCGCAATCCGGTCCTCCGCGAAATCGCGCACCGTCTGCCGCAGCATGTCGATGTCGTCGCCGAGCCCGAAGTCGAATTCGTGCATGTTGGTTACCCCCGGACCGGCTGCCGGCCTTCAGGGCCGGAGCTGATCGACGATTCTGCGGCGGATGCGGAGCACGCTGAATACCATACGGCTGGTACCTCGATGGAGAGCGCGCACCGCGGGCACCGGGGCGCGCCGCGGGCCGGCAGTCTCAGTGCCTGCCGAGCTCGTCGATCAGGAGCGAAAACAGCTCGTATTGCGAGCTGATGTCCAGTTTGGCGAACAGGTTGCGCTTGTGCACCATGACGGTGC
>CAZTAE010000058.1:0-11955 GCA_964611535.1 uncultured Woeseiaceae bacterium | reverse complement strand
CATCGTGTGCCTCGCACATGAACCAGGGCTCGCGCGAATCCGGCTCGACCAGAATGCCCAGCTCGTGCAGTTCCGGCGCGAGGGCGTCGTAGAACTCGTAGTCGGTGTTCGCCCAGTCGCGGTAGTCCTGCGGCGCGCGCTCGCTGAAGAAGAGGCCGGACATCGACGGATGCCCGACGAAGCAGTGGGCGATGCCGCGGGCCGAGAGTATGCGGGTAAGTCCGGCCTGGAGGCGCTTGCCGTAGTCCTCGATTTTCTCCAGTGCGTCCGTCTCGGCCAGGATCTGCAGCGTGCGGTTGGCGGCGGACAGCGAGACCGAGTGCCCGGTGAACGTGCCGCCGTGGACGACGCCGTCGCCCACGTTTCTCATGATGTCCTCGCGGCCGGCGACCACCGAGATCGGATAGCCGTTCGCCATGGCCTTCGCGAACGTGCACAGATCGGCGCGGATCCCGACCAGTTCCTGGACGCCGCCTCGTGCCACGCGGAAGCCCGTTTTCACCTCGTCGACGATCAGGACGACGTCGTACTTGTCGCAAAGGGCGCGGACGTCGCGCATGTAGTCCGCGGTCGCGGTGAGTCCGCAGCAGTTGCCCATGATCGGCTCGATCAGGAACGCGCCGATGTCGCCGTGATGTTTCTTCAGGACGTCCTCCAGGGCGTTGGCGTCGTTGAGCGGGACGGTGTGGGACAGCGGCTTGACGATGGCCGGAACGCCTTCACCATAAGGGAGAACCTCGGGGTCACCGTCCTTCGGCGTCCAGTCCTCCACGTCCGTGTACCAGAGGACCTCGTTGAAGACGCCGTGATACCCGCCCTCCAGCACGACGTGGCCGTCCTTGCCGGTGTGGGCGCGGGCGATGCGCAGGGCCGCCATCACGGCCTCGGTTCCTGAGTTGGAGAAACGCACGAGCTCGGCGGCCGGCACCATGTCGCTGATGCGGCAGGCGACTTCGTATTCGAGCTCCGTGGCGAGCGCGAAGACCCCGCCGATGTTCATGCCCTCGCGGGCGGCTTCGTCGACGCGCGGATCGGCATAACCGAGTATCGATGGGCCGTAGGCGAGCCGGTAATCGATGTATTCGTTGCCGTCGATGTCCCAGATGCGGGCACCCTTGCCGCGCTTCACGTAGATGGTCCTGTCGTCGCCCCAGTAACGGAAGTTGGACGACACGCCGAGGGGAAGTTTCTTATTCGCCTTGAGAAAATGTTGTCGAGATTTTTCCAGACACCTCATAAAGCCTCCATATGACGTCGCGAAAAGCATCTCACGGGGTGGCCGCGAAGTCCAGAAATATGAATGAATAGTCATTCAGTTTGTGGCAGGATGCGGGAAACGCCGGGCGGAGCCCGGAGAACGCTCCTGCGAACTTGCGCAAATTTATGTAAAAGATGGCACGATCGTCCCCCAAATCCGGCGCTCCGCCGCTGCGGCGGAAAGCCGATGAGGTCCGCCTGCAGCAAGCCGAGGATCGAAAGATGCCGTTGACCGCAGCGAAAACGAGCCGCCGCACGGCAACGAGAGAGGAGCGGCGGCAGCAGCTCATCCTGGCAACCGTCAAGTGCATTTCCCGAAAGGGCATCGGCAGCACGACCCTGGGCGACGTGGCCCAGGAGGCCGGCCTGTCGCAGGGCATCGTGAACCTGCACTTCAACAGCAAGGAGAACCTGCTCAACGAGACCCTCCAGTACCTGGCCGAGGATTACAAGGCGCAGTTCGACAGCACGCTCGAGAAGTCCGGACCGGAAGCGGCCGACAAGTTGCTGGCCCTCATGGAGATGGACCTGAAGCCGGCCGTCTGCGACCGGCAGAAGCTGGCCGTGTGGTTCGCGTTCTGGGGGGAAGTGAAATCGGTGCCGACGTACCGGAAGCTGTGCGAGGCGTACGACAGGAGCTACGACGAGGCGATCGACAACCTGTGCCGGATCATCATCGAAGAAGGACGTTACGAGCACGTGACGCCCCAGATCGTCACCGATGCGCTGTCATCGATGACCGACGGCCTGTGGCTGTCGTACCTGGTCAGCCCGAGGGGCTTCGACCGCGACGCGGCCATGGACGCGGTGTACAGCTATCTCAGGGCCGTGTTCCCTGACCACTATGAATGACGACCGAAGGGTCGTCCGGAGGTAGGCGCTTTGGAGATCGAGCTGGATGCCGCTGCACACGCCTGGCAAGAGAAGGCACGCGAATTTGCCGATGGGGAACTGCAGCCGTACGAGGTGCAGGCGGAGCTGAACAGCGGCGAGCTGCCGGCGGAGGTGCGCAAGGCCCACAAGGACCGCGCGATCGAGCTCGGCTTCAGCGCGATGGATGTGCCGCGCTCGTACGGCGGCCTCGAGCTGAACATCGTCGAGCAGGTCGCGGTGTGGGAACAGCTCGGCCGCGTGACCAATGCGCTCTCGTGGTGCTTCGCCGAGCCGCAGAGCTGGATGTTCGAGGCCTGCAGCGAATGGCAGCTCGAGCATTACGTTTTGCCCATGATGCGCGGCGAGAAGCACGACTGCTACGCGATCACCGAGGCCGGGCCGGGCTCGGACGTCGCCGCGCTCGAGGCGACGGCGACGCGCGAGGGGGACGACTACCTCCTGGACGGCGAGAAGTGGTACGTCACCAGCGCCAATCTCGCCGACTTCTTCTGGTTCCAGGCCGCCGTTCCCGGCGAGGGCGAACACGCGCTTTTCCTGGTCGACCAGGGCGCCGGGGGCATCGACATGATCGCCTCGCCGCTCTTCAGCCACACGTACGCGGCGCATCACCCGACCTATCGCTTCACCGGCGTGCGCGTCCCGTCGGCGAATCGGGTCGGGCGGCCCGGTGACGGCATGGCCTACACGAAGAGCTGGTTTCGCCGCGAGCGACTGATGATCGCCGCCCGCTGCTGCGGCGCCGCCGCGCGGCTGATCGAGGAGGCCTGTGCCTTCGCCGAGGAACGACAGGTCGGTGGCGCTCGCCTGGCGGACCGGCAGGCGATCCAGTTCATGCTGGCGGACAGTGCGACCGAGCTCTGGGCGTCGCGGCTGATGACGTTCGAGGCGGCCCGCGCCCACGACCGCGGCGAGGACGTCAAGAGCCTGCATGCCCGCTGCTCGATGGCAAAGCTCCATGCGTCGGAGATGGCGAACCGCGTGGCCGATCGCGCCGTGCAGATATTCGGCGGCCGCGGTTACATGCGCGAGAATGCCGCCGAGCGCTTCTTCCGGGAATTGCGCGTAGACCGCATCTGGGAAGGCACCAGCGAGATCCAGCGCCTGATCATCGCGCGCGGCCTCCGGAAGCGCGGCCTGGCGGGCATGTGAGCCGGCGCCATTGTCAGGGACCCGTCCGGGTGGTGAAATCGGAGCCTGATGGTTAAAAGAGCAACGTGGCGGGATCGTCTTCGCGCCGGGCTCGTCATGCTCCCGGCGTCGGTTTGCGTTGCCGCCTGCACGGCCGAGAGCACGGATGAGCAGCACGGAGGCGCTCGCGTCCTCAACATCTACAACTGGTCCGACTACGTGGCGCCGGACACGATCCGCAACTTCGAGCGGGAGTACGGCATCGACGTCAATTACGACGTCTACGATTCCTCCGAAATCGTCGATGCGAAACTCCTTGCGGGCAACAGCGGTTACGACGTGGTGTTCCACAGCAATCAATTCGCCGCGCGCCTGGCGCCGCTCGGCATCTTCAGAGAACTGGATCACGAGCGACTCGAAAACCGGGATCATCTGGACGACGAGATCCTGGAGAAGATTCGTCTCTACGAAGGTGTCGAGGAATACGCCGTGCCGTACCTGTGGGGCAGCACAGGCTATGCGTGGAATGCCGAAATGGTTCGCGCACGCTTGCCCGACCATCCGATGGACGGCGCCGACGTGCTGTTCGATCCGGAGGTCGTGTCGAAGCTCGAAGACTGCGGTGTCACGCTGCTCGACAGTCCCACCGACGTCATTCCGATGGTCCTGGCCTGGCTCGGCCGCGACCCGAACTCGGTCGATGCCGAAAGCCTCGAGCTCGCCGAGGCGCAGCTCCAGAAGGTCAGGCCCTACATCCGCTATTTCAGTTCCACGAAGATGATCAGCGACCTTCCCAACAGGGAAGTGTGCGTCGCCATGAGCTGGTCCGGGGATTTTGCACAAGCCAGGGCACGGGCCGATGCGGCGGGCATCGACGTCGACCTGCGCTACACGATGCCGAAGGAGGGCTCCGGACTCTGGGTCGACAGCATGTTCATCCCGCGGGATGCCCGAAACGTCGACAACGCGTATCTTTTCATGGACTACATCCTGCGGCCGCAGGTCACGGCGGACATTTCCAACTTCGTCTTCTACGCCAACGCCAATGAATCCGCGAGGCGGCTGCTGAGCCCGGAAGTCCTGGAGAATCCCGGCATCTACCCGGACGAAAGCGCGTGGAGTCTCCTGTTTGCGCCACGCTTCGGAGAGCCGGCACAGGAACGCCTGCGGACCCGGACCTGGGCCCGGGTAAAAAGTGGCATTTGAACGATTCGCCGCACCGGGACCGGCATCGCGAGGGCAGGGGGGTGCCCGCATGAAGCTCACTGCCGACACATGACCCAATCTGCAGCGACGGGCGGCGGCGTCGTGCAGGCGCCCATCATCCGCATCAGCAACGTCACCAAGCTGTTCGACGACTTCGCGGCCGTCGATGCCGTGGATCTCGACATCCACCGCGGCGAGCTCTTCTCCATACTCGGCGGCTCGGGCTGCGGCAAGACGACGCTCTTGCGCATGGTGGCAGGCTTCGAGGCGCCGACGCACGGCCGCATCTTCATCGACGGCGTCGACGTGACCGACCAGCCGCCATACCGACGGCCGGTGAACATGATGTTCCAGTCCTACGCGATCTTTCCGCACATGACCGTCGAGCAGAACGTCGCCTACGGCCTGCGGAAGGAGCGGCTGGCAGGCTCGGAGGTGCGCGCGCGGACGGACGAGATGCTGGAGCTGGTCCAGTTGCAGGAGTTCGCCCGGCGACGGCCGAACCAGCTTTCCGGCGGTCAGCAGCAAAGGGTCGCGCTCGCGCGTGCGCTGGTGAAGCGGCCGAAGGTCCTGCTCCTGGATGAGCCGCTTGCCGCATTGGACCGGAAGCTGCGCGAGCACACCCAGTTCGAGCTGATGGGCATCCAGGACCGGCTCGGCATCACGTTCATCGTCGTCACGCACGACCAGGAAGAGGCGATGATCCTGTCCAGCCGCATCGCCGTGATGAACAAGGGCCGGTTCGAGCAGGTCGGCACGCCCAAGGAAGTCTACGAATACCCGAACAGCCGGTTCGTCGCCGATTTCATCGGCACCATCAACCTGTTCGAGGGTACGGTCCTGCATGCCGCGGACGGGCTGCTCACCGTCCGTTGTCCCACGGTCGGCGCGGATCTTCCGGCGCAGGCGGGCGACGCGCCGCCGCCGGACAGCCCGGTGTGTCTGGCGGTGCGGCCGGAGAAGATATTCATCAGCCAGGCGCCGCCGGCCGAGGAGGACGACGGCGGGACACTGCTCGAGGGCGTCGTGGAGGATCTCGGCTACTTCGGCAACCTGTCGCTTTACCGTATCCGGCTCGAGAGCGGCCAGATCGTCCAGGTCAGCGCCCAGAACAGGCGGCGAGCCGCGGAACGGTTCCTCGAGTGGGACGACCGCGTCTTCATCCACTGGAACGCGCAGAGTGTCGTGGTGCTGACGCGGTGACCGGCGGCGATACGCTCTGGCGGCGCGTCACGGTGGCGCTCCCGTACATCTGGCTGCTGGTTTTCTTCCTGGCGCCGTTCGGCATCATCCTGAAGATCAGCCTCGCCGATCCCGTCATCGCGCAACCGCCGTTCACGCCCCTGCTGGACGACGACGGCGGGCCGCGCGTGACGCTGAACAATTATCTGTTCCTGCTGACGGACAAGCTCTACATCGTCACCTACCTGAAGTCCCTCTTCATGGCCGCTTCCGCCACCCTCCTGTGCCTCGCCATCGGCTTCCCGATGGCCTACGGCATCGCCCGTGCGGGGACGCAGGCGCGCAACATCCTGTTGTTGCTGATCATCCTGCCATTCTGGATTTCCTTCCTCCTGCGCGTGTATGCCTGGATGGGTCTGCTCAACAATTACGGCGTACTCAACAATCTGCTGCTCGCGATCGGCGTCATCGAGCGGCCCCTGCAGCTTCTCTACACGGACTTCGCCGTCTACATAGGTCTCGTGTATTCCTACCTGCCCTTCATGATCCTTCCCCTGTACGCGAGCCTCGAGCGTCTCGACGCCGACCTCGTCGAAGCCGCGCAGGACCTCGGTGCGTCGCCGTCCGTCGCCTTCCGCGACATCACCTGGCCGATGGCTCGGCCGGGCGTGATCGCCGGCTGCCTGCTCGTGTTCATTCCGGCGATGGGCGAGTACGTCATCCCCTACCTGCTCGGCGGCCCGGATGCGCTCATGATCGGTCGAGTCCTGTTCGACGAGTTCTTCGTCAACCGCGACTGGCCGCTGGCATCCTCCGTCGCCATCGTCCTGCTGACCCTGCTCGTGCTCCCGATCGTCTTCCTGCAGCGCAGCCGTGCCCGGGAACAGGTGGTGGGCTCGCGGTGAAGAAGCGTCAGGGCACCTTCGTCCTCACCGCACTCGCGTTCGGCTACGCGTTTCTGTACATCCCGCTCGTCTCCGTCGTCGTCTATTCGTTCAACGATTCGCGGCTGGCAACGGTCTGGGGCGGTTTCTCGACGCGCTGGTACGGCGAGCTCCTGAGGAACGAGCAGGTGCTGGACGCTGCCTTCCTGAGCCTGCGCGTCGCGTTCGCCACGGCGACGCTCGCGACGGTACTCGGCACCATGGCGGGCCTGGCACTGGCCCGCTTCGGGCGCTTCCGCGGGCGCACGCTGTTCTCCGGGATGATCACCTCGCCGCTGGTCATGCCGGAGGTCATCACCGGACTTTCACTGTTGCTGCTGTTCGTCTCCCTGCAGCAGCTGCTCGGCTGGCCGGCGCAGCGCGGCTTCTCGACGATCACGATAGCGCACACGACCTTCGCCACCGCGTACGTCACGGTCGTCGTGCAGTCGCGGCTGGCGTCGATGGACGAATCCCTGGAAGAGGCGGCCATGGATCTCGGCGGCAGGCCGCTTCGCGTGGTGTTCGACATCACGCTGCCGTTGATCGCCCCGGCGATGGTCGCGGGCTGGCTGCTGGCATTCACCCTCTCCCTCGACGACCTCGTGATCGCGAGCTTCGTGTCCGGCCCGGGCGGGAGCACGTTGCCCATGGTGATCTTCTCCAAGGTGAAACTGGGTGTGACGCCGGACATCAACGCGCTCGCCACGCTGATCATTGCGATCGTGACGGTCGGGGTGCTGATCGCGTGGTGGGCCGGACGGCGCAGAGGGTGAGTGGTTATGGCGCGTCGCGACCGCGGGCAGGGACGTCCCGCACGGCTGTCAGCGCGGGGCGTCGGGTTGCTTCGAGGGGTGCGCGGCCGCGACGGGTTCGAGCGTCGCGCAGTGCCGGCCGATCGCGGCGATGGTGGGAAACGGCTCCATGTCGACGCCATGGCGCTCGGCATTGTAGATCTGCGGGATCAGCCAGACGTCCGCGAGCGTCAGGCTGTCGCCGAAGGCGTAGCGGCCGGCGGTGGAGCGGCGCGATGCCAACGCTTCGAAGGCCTCGAATCCCGCGGCGATCCATTTGCGGCACCAGGCCGCGACGCCGGCTTCATCCTGCCCCAACTCGGCGCGCAGGTGCTTCAGCACCCGCAGATTCTGCAGGGGATGGACGTCGCAGCCGATGATGCCCTGCATTTCCCGGACCTGTGCCCGGTCCGCGAGATCGGCAGGCAGGAGCGGCGGCTCCGGAAAACGTTCCTCCAGGTACTCGGCGATCGCCGGTGACTGTCCCAGCCGGTGCTCGCCGGACGCGAGCACCGGCACGAATCCCGTGGGGCTCACAGAGCGGAACGCCTCGCCCAGGTGTTCGTCGCGATTCAGCATCACGGCCCGGTATTCCCAGTCCACGCGCTTGACGTTCAGGATGATGCGGATCCGATAGGATGCGCTGCTGCGGTAGTACCCGTATAGCTTCATGATCCGTCTCCTGGGACCGGAGTGGCGCGGCGGCCGCGGATGCCATTGCCGGCGGGCCCGGGGCCGCATTATCCGCCGGCCGTTCGCCGGGAGTCACCGTTGACCCGGCGCGCCGAAAGCGGCAGGATGCGCTCCGCTCGGCATCACGCCCGGCCGACGGCTACCCCCCGCCTGCCCATGGGGTAGACTACCGTGAAAATCCAAATCCGGGCTCTTGGCCTTTTATGTGTTCCAGACCAGTGATCGGCGTCCCCGCCGATCGGCGTGTTCTCGACCCGCACCCGTTTCACATGGTGGGCGAGAAGTACCTGACGGCAATCCGCGACGGCGCCGACGGCGTTCCCATCCTGTTGCCGGCCCTCGGCGAAACGGTCGATCCGCGCGACCTGCTGTCGGCGGTGGACGGGATCCTGCTGACCGGCAGCCCCTCCAACGTCGAGCCGCAGCACTACGGCGGCGAGCCGAGCCGGGAGGGCACGCTGCACGACCCGCACCGGGACCGGACGACGCTGCCGCTGGCGCGGCAGGCACTGGACGCCGGCGTGCCGATCCTCGCGCTCTGCCGGGGTTTCCAGGAGCTCAACGTCGTGCTCGGCGGCACCCTGCACCAGCACGTGCACGAGGTGCCCGGCTACGGCAATCACAAGGAGGACCCGGCCGATCCGCTGGAGAAGCAGTACGCGCCGGCGCATTTCGTGAACCTGGTCGAGGGCGGTTTCCTGCACGGACTGGTGGCGACCGGCCGCGTCGAGGTCAATTCACTGCATTCGCAGGCCGTCGCCAGACTGGCAGGCGGCGTAACCGTCGAGGCGGTCGCGGACGACGGTCTCATAGAAGCATTTCGCGTGGACGGCGCGCCCTACGCGCTCGCGTTGCAATGGCATCCCGAGTGGCGAGTAACAGAGAACGAGTTGTCGATGGCCATATTCCGGTCTTTTGGCGACGCGTGCCGTCAGCGCATGACAACAAGGTGATGTGTGAGTGAACAAGAATCGTTCCAGGACTGGTTCAAAAAGCATCGAATAGAAGACGTTGAAGCGTTCGTGCCGGACATGGCCGGTGCGGCGCGTGGAAAGCTCCTTCCCGCCGACAAGTTCGGCTCCGGTGACATGAAGATGCCGGAAGCCGTCTTCGCACAGACGATATCCGGCGAATACGTCATCAACGCGGCCAACGTCGAAGACCGCGACATGTGGCTGAAGCCCGACGCCTCGACGCTGCGGCCCGTTCCCTGGGCCACCGATCCTGCGGCGTCGGTATTCCTCGACTGTTTTCGCAAGGACGGCACGCCGGTGGAGACGTCGCCCCGGCGGGTGCTGCACGCGGTGCTCGAGCTGTATGCGGCAAAAGGCTGGAAGCCGGTGGTGGCGCCGGAAGTCGAGTTCTACCTGATCAATCCGCACTCGGACGCGAACGCGGAAGTCGAACCGCCCGAAGGCAGGCTGGGCCGGACGGACATGTCCCGCCAGCCGTACAGCATCGACACGATGAACGATTTCGACCCGTTCATCAACGACGTCTACGCGTACTGCGAGGCGCAGGGCATCCGCATCGATACGCTCTCGCAGGAAATGGGTCCGGCGCAGTTCGAGATCAACTTCCTGCACGGTGACGCCATCGCGCTGGCCGACCAGGTGTTCCTGTTCAAGCGCACGGTGCGCGAGGCGGCGATCGAGCACGAGATGCACGCAACCTTCCTCGCCAAGCCGATGTCGGAGGAGGCCGGCAGCGCGCTGCACATCCACCAGAGCGTCGTGGAACTGGAAACCGGACGAAACATCTTTTCCGACGGGAACGGTGCGCCCAGCCGGTATTTCTACTCGTTCATCGGCGGTCTGCAACGCTACATGCCCGAGGCGCTGCTCATATTCGCACCGTATGTGAATTCCTACAGGCGGTTCCTGAATTCGTGGGCATCTCCGGTCAACCTCGCCTGGGCCATCGACAACCGCACGGTCGGCCTGCGCGTGCCGGATGCGCCGCCCGAGCAGCGCCGCATCGAGAACCGCCTCGCCGGGTCGGACGTCAATCCGTATCTTGCGCTGGCCGCGAGCCTCGCCTGCGGTTACCTCGGCATGGTCGAGGAACTGGAGGCGACGCCGCCCATTACGGGCAGCGCGTACGACGCGCCGTTTGCGCTGCACCGGCATATCTATGCCGCCATCGAGGCGATGAAGGGAAGCGAGGCGATGCGCCGCACGCTGGGCAACGGCTTCGTCACGCTCTACTGCTCGCTCAAGGAGGGCGAAGACCGCGAGTTCCAGGAGATCATCACGCCGTGGGAGCGCGAGATCCTCATGTTCAACGTGTAGCGGCGCCCGCCCGCCGCGATTCCAGATCGTGGCAGCGGAAAGACGCCGCCCGGGCGAGCGGCTATGATGCCGGGAGGATGTCCACGCCGCGGTTCTGCCTGACGCGGTAGCGATTCCGGAGACGATCACATGGCAGTTGTCGGGAACAGGTCGCGCGCCGAGTGGCAGCAACTCGACCACGACCATCACCTGCATCCGTTCACGGATCACAAGGACCTCGGCCGGCGCAGGAGCCGGATCATCACGCGCGCCGACGGCGTGTACATCTTCGACGCCGATGGCAACCGCATTCTGGACGGCATGTCCGGCCTGTGGTGCGTGAATGTCGGCTACGGCCGCGAAGAACTGGTCGAGGCGGCTGCGCGCCAGTTGCGCGAGCTGCCGTATTACAACAGCTTCTTCCAGTGCGCGAGCCCGCCCTCCATCGAGCTCTCGAGGATGCTGCAGGAACTTTCGCAGCCCCAGTTCAACCGTGTCTTCTTCACAGGCTCCGGATCGGAGGCGATCGACACCGTCATCCGGCTGGTGCGCCGGTACTGGGAGCTGATGGGGCAGCCCGGGCGGCAGACCATCATCGCCAGGGTCAACGCCTATCACGGCTCCACGGTCGCGGGCGCGAGCCTGGGCGGCATGAAGACGATGCACTCGCAATGCGGCCGTCCCCTGCCGGACATCGAGCACGTCGAGCAGCCCTACTGGTTCGGCAGCGACCGCGAGCTCTCACCCGAGGAGTTCGGGCTCCAGGCCGCGCGTGCACTCGAGGCGAAAATCGCCGCGGTCGGCCCCGAAAAGGTCGCGGCATTCGTGGCCGAACCGGTGCAGGGGGCGGGCGGCGTCATCATTCCGCCGGCCGGCTACTGGCCCGAGATACAGCGGATCTGCGAGGCGCACGGCATCCTCCTGGTCACCGACGAGGTGATCTGCGGTTTCGGCCGGCTCGGCGAGTGGTTCGGCGCCGACTACTACGGCGTCCGCCCGGATCTCATGACGTTCGCCAAGGGCGTGTCGTCAGGCTACCTCCCGCTCGGGGGGGTCCTGGTCGGCGACCGGGTGGCGGAAGTCCTCATCGACAAGGGCGGCGAGTTCTTTCACGGCTATACCTATTCCGGACATCCGGCGTCCTGCGCCGTCGCAATCGAGAACCTGCGTATCCTCCGGCGTGAAGGGCTGGTCGAGCGCGTCAGGGACGACATCGGCCCCTACCTGCAGCGGCGCTGGCAGGAGCTCGGGAAGCATCCGCTCGTCGGCGAGACGCGCATGGTGGGCCTGATGGGGGCCCTGGAGCTGGTGGCCGGCAAGTCGCCGATCGAACGCTTCGACAGCAAGCAGGGAGTGGGGACGCTCTGCCGCGACTTCCTGGTCGAAAACGGCCTGGTCATGCGCGCCGTCGGCGACACCCTCGTCGTCGCGCCGCCTTTCGTCCTCACGCACGAGCAGGCGGACGAACTGATCGAGAAGGCCTGGAAATGCCTGGATCTGACCCACAACGCGCTGTTCGGCTAGCCCAACAAAGAGGAGGGTGACCGAATGGGAATGAGGACCGGCGGAGACCACGCGTTCACCCGGCAAAGCCCGTACGGCACGACG
>CAZTAE010000057.1:0-12104 GCA_964611535.1 uncultured Woeseiaceae bacterium | reverse complement strand
CAACTTCAAGCACTACGGCATCGACGGCAGCATCGTGCCGATCATGAACGACGTGAACCGCAACGGCGAAATCGAGCCGGGCGACGGCGACTTCGTCTACCTCGTCTTCGGCATGCGCCGCGGCGGCAGTTCCTACTACGCACTCGACGTGACGAACAAGAGCGCGCCCCGGCTGCTCTGGGTACGGCAATATCCCGAGTTCGGCCAGACCTGGTCGACACCGGTGATCACCCGCGTCAACGTGGACCACAACTCGCTGAACGAGCACCAGGCGGTCGTCGTCGTCGGCGGCGGCTACGACACCGTGCACGATACGCGGGCGCATCCTTCATCGCCGGACGCCCAGGGAGCCGGCATCCACATCCTCGATCTCGTCACCGGCGAGCGCCTGTGGCACGCCGGGCCGTCGGGCTCGGGCGCCAGCCTGGAGCTCGATCGGATGACCCGGGCCATGCCCAGCCAGATTCGCGCGATCGACCTGAGCGGCGACGGCCGGGCCGACCGCATGTACGCGTCGGATCTGGGCGGACAGCTCTGGCGCTTCGACATCACGAACGGCGAAATCCCGAGCAATCTGGTCGCCGGCGGCGTCATCGCGCAGCTCGGCGCCGAGGGCCTGGGCTCGCCCGGCGATGCCGACACGCGTCGCTTCTACACCACCCCGGACGTGGCGATATTCAACGACCCGTTCCAGGCCCGGCGTTTCATTTCCATCAGTATCGGCAGCGGCTACCGCGCCCATCCGCTGGACGAAACCGCGGCTGACAGGTTCTACTCGATCCGGGATGCGGACGTGTTCAACCAGCTCGACCAGAATGCTTACGACACCTACGACATCGTGACGGAGGCGGATCTCGAGGATATTGCCGGGCGCGTCCGCGTCGTGCTCGACGAGAATGACCGCGGCTGGATGTTCACGCTGCCCGCGGACCAGAAGGTGATATCCGACTCCGTCACCTTCGACGATGCCGTTTTCTTCGTCGGCTTCTCGCCGGAAGAGAACCTTTCGGATCCCTGCCAGCCGAGCACGGGCAGGAACTTCCTCTACGAAGTCAGCATCGTCAACGGCGACCCGATCGTGAACAACCTGGATACGCTGGCACCGGAAGATGCGGATGCGGAACGCGTGACGGAGCTGGCGCAGGGCGGCATCGCGCCGACACCCGCGTTCCTGTTCCCCGGGCCGGCGGATCCGGATTGCGAAGGCTCGGAATGCGCGCCGCCCGTCGCCTGTGTCGGAGTCGAGTGCTTCAACCCCGGCTTCGTCAACAACCCGGTCCGGACGCTGTGGACGCAGGACGGCGTGGAATGACGGCCGACGCGCGGGCCGAAGCCCTGGCCGAACCGGGAACCTGGAGCAGGAATATGCAAAAGGATGAGCAGGGCGTCACGCTGATCGAGCTGCTGATCGTGGTCGTGATCGTGGGCATCCTGGCGGCCGTCGCCTATCCCAACTACCGGGATCACGTGACACGGGCGAAGCGGACCGAAGCGAAGGCGGCGCTGTTGCAGATTGCGACGAACCAGGAACGGCACTACCTGAACAACAACCGCTACACCTCCGACCTGACGGACCTGGGCTTCTCCGTCACGAGCGATCACCTGACCGACAGCGAAGCATACATCGTCAATGTCACGGCGGCCGACGCCAACTCCTATACGGCGCAGGCCGTGTATCAGGAGGGCGGCGCCGAAGACGCGCGCTGCAATACGTTCACGATCAACGCCACCGGCGACAAGACCTCCTCACCGAACGCCGATTGCTGGACCAGCACGCGCTGATCAAGCCATGCGACCGTCCGCAGGCTGGTCGCCCGCGGGTCGGGCTCCTGCAGGCGCCGTAGGTAGGGACCCGCCCCGCGGGCGACTCCTGTCCAACCCGGCCGCAACAGCCTCAATCCCCGGCCGGCTGCGACTGCTGCTTCCCCGACAGGAACAGCGCATCGATGATCAGGAGCACTGCGCCCACGGTAATCGCCGAGTCGGCGACGTTGAACGACGGGAACGGCCAGCCCGCGATCAGCACCTGGATGAAGTCGATCACGTGACCGAGGCGCACGCGGTCGAGCACATTGCCCACCGCGCCGCCGATCACCAGTGCGATGCCCACCGGCAGGACGACCTGCCGCGTTTCGCGCAGCCGCCACAGCCAGACTATGAAGATGGCGCTGACGGCGATGGCGATCAGCGTAAAGAACCACCGCTGCCAGCCGTCTGCGTCCGCCAGGAAACTGAAGGCGGCGCCGGGGTTCTCCTGGTGCGTGATGTTGATGAAGGGCGTCACCGCGATCCGCTCGTACAGCCCGACCCACTGGAGGATCGCCAGCTTCGTGGCCTGGTCGGCGATGACGACCAGGAGCGAAATCCCGATCCACATCGCGAAGCGGCGTCTGTCGGCTCTTACCGTAGCATTCGGCTCAAACAAGACGGGTTCCTTTCGGCCGGCTATGCGGCAAGTATTTCGCGGGCCTGCACGACGTCGCGGTTCATCTGCTCGATCAGTTCCTTCGCGCCTTCGAATTTTTCTTCGCTGCGCAGCCGGGCGACGAAATCCACGTGAATATAGTCGCCGTATATCTCGCGGTCAAAATCGAAGATGTGAACCTCGAGCAGCGGTTTGGTGCCGCCGCCGAAGGTGGCGCGCGTGCCGACGCTGGCGACGGCATCCAGCGGCGCCGGCCCCAGCCCGCGCACGCGGGCGGCGAAAATACCCATCAGCGGGCTCTGGCGGCGCCTGAGGTTCACGTTCGCGGTCGGGAAGCCGAGCGCGTGCCCCAGCCGGTCCCCGCGGATGACGGTGCCGGACATGCTGTACGGCCGGCCCAGCAGGCGGCGGGCCCGCTCGAGGTCCCCTTGCCGGAGCGCCTGACGGATTGCCGTGCTACTGACGCGCATGCCGTCGACGATGACGCTCGCTACCCGCGTCACCCGGAATTGCAGCGCGCGACCGGCGCGCTGCAATTGCTCGACCGTACCGCTGCCTCCGGCCGCGAAGCGGAAATCGTCGCCGATCACGAGGTGGCGAACGTTCATCGCGTGGATCAGTATCTGCCGGATAAACGTGTCGGCGGCCATGCTCCGCATCCGTTCATCGAATCTCGGGCAGAAGAAGATGTCGATGCCCGCCTCCGCCAGCGCCTCGAACTTCTCCCGGAATCGCATCAGCCTCGCCGGCGGACTTTCCGCCGCGAAAAACTCCCTGGGCGTCGGCTCGAAGCTCATGACGACGGAGGGCAGGTCCTCCGAGTGCGCCGCCTCCAGCACGGTGTCGAGCAGTTTTCTGTGCCCCAGGTGGATGCCGTCGTAGGTGCCGATGGTCGCCACGCTGCCCTCGGCAACACGCGCAAACGGAAAGGAGGCGGGGCTACGAACGAGATGCACGGCTTGATCGGACCTGTGTGACGGCAATGACGAACCCGCCTGCCGGGCCGCCGGATTTCCAACGAACGCCATTGTACGTTCAGGCGCGAGCCCGTGTCCCGCGGCCTCAGTCGGTCTCGAGGCGCAGCGTCGCCGGCCGTACGCCCAGCAGGAAAAGCGCCAGGAAATAGACGCCCGCCCCGGCGGCGATCGTGAGGGCGAGCCACAGCGAGCGGACGAGGATGCCGCTCTCGAGCCACCAGGCGAGCGGCCGTGCAAGCTGCGCGAGCGCGATCGCCATCGCCGCGTTCGCCGCGGCCAGGCGGACCAGGAACAACGGCCAGCCCGATTGCGCGGCCAGCACGCCATCGCGCCGCAGGCCGCGGTACAGCAGCCAGCCGTTGAGCAGGGCCGCAACCGAGATCGCGAGGGCGAGCCCGGCGTGCGTTCCCTGGTAGCCGGCCCGCGTCAGCCCCCAGGCGAGCGTCACGCTCAGCAGGAAATTGACCAGCAGCGCGATCAGGCCGATCTTGACCGGCGTCTTCGTATCCTCGCGCGCGAAGTACGCCGGCGCGAGGATCTTCACCACCGAAAAACCAATGAGGCCGAGCGAGAACGCCTGAAGGCTGAGTGCCGTCATCTCGACGTCGAAGGCCGTGAACTCGCCGCCGTGAAAGATGGTCGCGACGAGCGGCTCCGCGAGCAGGATCAGGCCGACCGCCGCCGGGAGGGCGATGAGGAACACGAGCTTCAGCGACCAGTCGACGGTGCGGGAGAACGCCCGCATCGACGCGTTCGCGTGGTGGCGCGACAGGTACGGCAGCGTCACGGTCGCGAGCGCGATGCCGAAGAGCCCCAGCGGAAACTCCATCAGACGGTCCGAGTAATAGAGGAGGCTGATCTTGCCCACGCCGAGCAGCGAGGCAATCACTCCGCCCACGAGCACGTTGAGCTGCGCCACGGACGAGCCGAAGATCGCCGGCAGCATCAATTGACCGATGCGACGCACCCCTTCGTGCCGGGGCCGCCAGCGCGGCCGCGGGATCGCATGGATCCTGGCCAGGAACGGCAGCTGGAACAGGAGCTGTGCCAGCCCGGCGAGGAAGACGCCGTAGGCGAGCGCCATGCCCGGTTCCGCCAGGCGCGGCGAGAGCCACATGGCGCTCGCGATGAGCGCGACGTTGAGGATCACCGGCGTGAACGCCGGAGCGCCGAACCGCCCGTAGGTGTTCAGGATGCCGCCCGCGAACGCCGTCAGCGACACGAACAGCAGGTAGGGAAAGGTGAACCGGAGCATTGCAGTCGACAGGTCGAAACGGCCGTCGTCGCCGACGAAACCGGGGGCGACCACCAGGACCAGCAGCGGCGCCGCGATGACCCCGGCCAGGGTGATGCCGAACAGGATGAGACCGAGCGTGCCGGCCACGGCGTCCACCAGGACGCGCGCCTCCGCGTGGTCGTGCTGCTCGCGGTAACGGGCCATCACCGGCACGAAGCCCTGCGAGAACGCGCCCTCGGCAAAGAAGCGCCGGAGCATATTCGGGATGCGGTTGGCGACGATGAAGGCGTCCATGACGATCGTCGCGCCGAAATAGCGGGCGAACACCACGTCGCGGACCAGCCCGAGTATGCGCGAGACGAGCGTCATGCCGCTGACGACGGAGGTCGAGCGCAGCAGCCTCCGCCCGGAGGTCGGGTCTCGCGGGATCTCGGCGGCGGGTGAGGTGCCGTCAGTCGACTCGATGTCGGGCATGTACGATCCGGGCGTCCGGCAGTGCCGCTAGTCTACCTTGGAATGCTGCGCCGAATCAGTCATTTAGAAGCCACTTTGCGAGCAGCGTCACAACCGGCGACGCGCCGGCGGCGGCATTGACAATCGGCAGGCCGACCTCAATAATACGCGGCTCTTTGGGTCCGGACCGTGCCAGGCGCCGGGCCACAGCGAAACCGGAATCGAGAATGGCAAACAGCAGATCGGCCACCAAACGCGCGCGCCAGTCGGAGAAAAGGCGGCTGCACAACATGGGCCTGCGCTCCCGGATGCGCACGCGCATCAAAAATGTCGTCAAGGCGGTCGAGAAAGGCGACAAGGCTGCGGCGACGGAAGCCTACGCGAAGGCGGTGCCGACGATCGACACCATGACGACGAAGGGCATCATCAAGAAGAACAAGGCCGCGCGGCACAAGAGCCGCCTGAACAGGATGATCAAGGCGCTGACCGGCTGACCGCCGGTCGGCGCTCGCAACAGAAATCGCCGCGACGATCCGCAGGGGACGGCTGGACCCCTCGTTCACTGACCGGGAGCGTCGACTCCGCATGCCGTAAGGGCAGAGATCCGTCAGGATCCTTCAGGAGCGAGGGGTCCGCCCTGCGCAGGTTGCGGTTCCGACATCGCCTGAAGCGCCGCCATCACGGCCCTGGCGAGGCCTTCGACGCCCCGGCCGGTGGCCGCGCTGATCTCGAAGACGGGCCCGCCCCAGTTCAGCTGCTTCAACAGGCTGCTGCGTGCGCCGGCCAGCTCGTCCGCGGCCACGAGGTCGATCTTGTTCAGTACCAGCCAGCGCGGCATGGCGGCGAGCTCGGGCGAGAACTGCGCCAGTTCCCGCTCGATGTCGCGCACCTGCCGGGCCGGGTCGTCGTCCGGGTTCAGCGGCGCGAGGTCGACCAGGTGCAGCAGCAAGCGGGTGCGCTGCAGGTGCCTGAGGAACCGGATGCCGAGTCCCGCGCCCTCCGCGGCGCCGGCGATGAGCCCCGGGATATCCGCCAGCACGAAACTCTGCAGCGGGCCGACGCGGACGACGCCCAGGTGCGGATGCAGCGTCGTGAACGGGTAGTCGGCAACTTTGGGTCGGGCCGCCGACATCGCCCGCAGGAGCGTCGACTTGCCGGCATTCGGGAGGCCGACGAGACCGACGTCGGCCAGCACCTTCAGTTCCAGTTTCAGGTGCCGTGCCTCGCCCGGTGTGCCGTCGGTGGTCTTGCGGGGGGCCCGGTTGGTGCTGCTCTTGAAGCGCATGTTGCCGTAGCCACCGCGGCCGCCCTCCGCCACTTTCAGCCGCGCGCCGGCCTGCGCCAGATCGCCCAGCACCTCATCGGTATCGACGTCGTGGACCACGGTGCCCACGGGCACCTGCACGTCGAGGTCCTCCCCCGACTTTCCGGTCCGGTTGCTGCCGGCGCCGGGCTGACCGCTCGCGGCGCGGAACTTCCTCGCCACCCGAAAATCCGCGAGCGTGTTCGTCCCCCCGGTCGCCACCAGGAAAACGCTGCCGCCGTCGCCGCCGTCGCCGCCGTCCGGCCCGCCCCGCTCGACGTACTTTTCCCGGCGGAAGCTCAGGCAGCCGTGGCCGCCGTTGCCGGCCTGCACCCGGATCGTGGCTTCGTCGACGAACTTCATGACGCGATTGTAGGCATGAAAAAGCCCCGCAAGCGGGGCTCTGGCCGGTATTCGTCAGGCGCGGCGCTCAGGCGGAAGCCGCTGCCGCAGCGGACGCGAGCGGCCGCACGCGCGGCGCCCGCGACGGCGTCAGCTGGCCTCGACGTTCACGAACTGCCGGTTCTTCGGGCCCTTCTTTTCGAACTTCACGCGCCCGTCGGTCCTGGCGTAGAGGGTGTGGTCGCGCCCCAGCCCGACGTTGACGCCCGGATGAAAGCGGGTGCCGCGCTGACGAACGATGATATTGCCGGCCACCACAGTCTGGCCGCCGAAGATCTTCACGCCCAGGCGCTTCGACTCCGAATCGCGACCGTTCTTGCTGCTGCCGCCTGCTTTCTTGTGTGCCATTGTTCCGTACCTGTCTCGATATCGCTGAAATCTTCGACCGCGCGGGGCCGGAAAGTGCCGTCCGCTCTACTTCGCCGTCTTCTTCTTCGACGCCTTCTTCGCGGTCTTTTTCTTGCCGGACGCCGCCGATGAGCCGGCAGCGGTTTTCGCCGCCGTCTTCTTCTTGCCGGCCGCCTTCTTCTTCGCCGGCTTCGCCGCGGGCGCCGACTCCTTCGCTGCCGAATCGCTCTTTGCAGCCTTGCCCGCGTCCTCCTTCGGCTTGCCGCCAGAGTCGCCGCTGATGCCGGTGATCTCGACCTCGGTGAACCACTGCCGGTGCGTATGCTGTCGCAGGTAGTTCTGCCGCCGGCGGAACTTCGTGACGCCGATCTTGCCGGTCCGCGACTGGCGCAGCACCGTGGCCTCGACACTGCTGCCGGAAAGCACCGGATTGCCGACCTGGATGTCCTTGCCCTCCCCGACCAGGAGCACTTCGTCGAAGGTCACCGTCGCGCCCTCGTCGGCGTCGAGTTTTTCTATCTTCAGGCGTTCGCCCTTGCTGGCCCGGTACTGTTTACCGCCAGCGCGAAAAACCGCGTACATCTGCTTCGCTCCGCTGCGACGGGTCTTTTCTACAACCCGCTGAGAATCAAGGATTTTTGGAAGACTTTTCCGCGGAGACCGGGGCAGCCGTGCTGCCGGCCGTTCGACCCGCCGACCAGAAAGAGCGGGAATTCTATAGATTCAGGACGCGCGGGTCAACGAATGTGTCACAGAAATTTCTGGTTATTTCAAAGGCTTGCCGCTGCCCGTCGCAAGCCGCCGGGCGCGGGCTTTGTCGCCAAGGGGCCGGCTTTCAGGCATTATCTTCCCTCATGCAGCTCGCCGAAAAAGCTTCTCCCGCACCGACCCTGGACGATGTCAACAGGCTGGCAGCCGCCGACATCCGGGCGGTCGACGACCTGATTCGCGAGTGCCTGAGAAGCGACGTCGCGCTCGTGTCGCAGATCTCCGAGTACATCGTGACGAGCGGCGGGAAGCGATTGCGGCCGCTGATCGTGCTCCTGGCGGCCAATGCCCTCGGCTATGCCGGCCGTCATCACGTCCACTGCGCGGCGATCATCGAGTTCATCCACACGGCGACGCTGCTGCACGACGACGTTGTCGATGCCTCTTCCCGGCGCCGCGGGCGCGATACCGCGAACACCGTCTTCGGCAACCAGGCCAGCGTGCTGGTCGGCGATTTCCTGTACTCGCGGGCCTTTCAGATGATGGTGGAAGTGGGCAGCATGCGGATCATGCAGATACTGGCCGACGCGACCAACACGATTGCCGCGGGCGAGGTCATGCAGCTCATGAACGTGCACGACCCCGACATCGGCGAGGACAGCTACCGCCAGGTCATTTATCGCAAGACCGCCCGGCTGTTCGAGGCCGGGGCGCAGATCGCCGCGGTGCTCGCCGACCGCCACGCGGACGACGAGGCGGCGATGATCCGCTACGGCCGGAGCCTCGGCACGGCGTTCCAGCTCGTCGACGACGCGCTGGACTACGACGCGTCGCCCGACGAACTGGGCAAGAATCCCGGCGACGACCTCGCCGAGGGCAAGGCGACGCTGCCACTCATCTATGCCATGGAAAAAGGCAACGAGCGCGAACGGCGGATGATCCGCGCCGCGATCGAGTCCGGCGGGCTCCTGAGGCTGGACGAAATCCGCTCGGTCATCGAAAACACCGGCGCCCTCGCGTACACGACGGCCCGGGCGGCGGAAGCGTCGGAAGTCGCGATCGACGCGCTCGCCGGCGTCCCCGGTTCGGAATACAAGGACGCGCTGATTGCCATCGCGGAGTTCGCGGTCAAGAGACGGTCCTGAGCTTCGGGCCTGAAGGCGCTACATGCGCTCGATGAGGGGGAGACGCTGCTGACGACACCTGCACCGCGCCGACCGCGCCGCCGGGCAGCGGCCGTCGCCGCCCTCGTCGCCCTCGCGACCGCCGCGTCCGCGCAGGAGCGGCCGGAGTCCGGCGTGCCTGCACAGCGCGCTTCGGCGCTGGAGCGCGAGCTGCACGAGCGGGCGGTCAAGAAGGAAAAGATGGACCTGCACCTGCAGGAGTCGATGCGCCGTCAGAGCATCGACATGTGGGTGATCCTGAGCCGCGAATTCAACCCGGACCCGGTGCTGGAGCTCTTCGGCGGTCACGGCGTGACGGGCTGGTACGGTCACCGCAACGCGTACATCTTCCGCGATCCCGGCGGCGACCAGCCGCTCGAGAAGGTGATCTTCGGCACGCACCAGAGCGGCTACATGCGGGAATTCTTCGACGAGATCGTCAGCTACGGCCAGGAAGGCCTGGCGCCGCACCTGCGGGACTACATCCGCAAGGCCGATCCCCGGCACATTGCCATCAACCGCTCGCGGACCGTCGCCATGGCGGACGGCCTGAGTGCGGAGCTGGAGGCCTATCTCAAGGAGGCGATCGGCAACGAGCTGTCGCTCAGGCTCGTGCCGTCCGAAGCGTTGCTGTTCGAGTACGTCGGCAGGCGCACGGATGCCGAGCTGGAGATCGAGAAGGCGGCGAGCTGGCGTACCTGGAACCTGCTGCGCCGGGCACTCTCCAACGAGGTGATCGTGCCCGGAAGGACGCGGCTGATGGACGTCTGGGGCTGGATCGTCGACGAGCGGAAATCCCAGCACCTGGACTTCAATTTCCCGCCGAATCTGACCGTTTATCGGCAGGGTGAAGACGAGGGTCTGGACGGCTACGCGAATCCGGTCATCCTGCCGGGCGACCTGATCCACGTGGACTTCGGCGTGCGTCTCATGGGCCTGGTGACCGACCAGCAGCACCTGGCCTACGTGCTGCGCGAGGACGAGACGGCGCCGCCGGCCGGGCTCACGAGGGCCTTCGAGCTGTCGGCGAGAGTCGCCGAGATCTACGCCGACGAGCTGCAACCGGAGCGGGTCGGCGTCGACGTCAAGCAGGCCGTCGAGGCGCGGGCCGCCCGCGAAGGGATCGACGCACTGGTCTACGGGCACACGCAGGGTAACTGGGTGCACGGCGTCGGCGCCCGCACGGTGCACAACTGGCCGGAGCGCTACGGCATCTTCGCGATCAAGACCGTGGGCACGCGGGAATTCTGGTCCATCGAGTTCCGTATCACGGCGCCGATTCCCGAATGGGACGATCAGGAAGTGCCGATCCCGCGGGAGGAAGACGCCTGGATCGACGACGAGGGCCGGGTACGGTACCTCACCGGACCGCAGAAGGCGCTGTGGCTGATCCGTTCTGCGCTCTAGCGGCCGCGCACGCGCCGGGGCGTCTCAGCTGACCTTCTTCAGGTACAGGTCGGAATAGAGCCGGCTTACCGGACAGTGCTCCCGCTCACTCTCGCAGATCGCCTTGAACTCGCGCAATCCCTTCGCCGTCAGGTGCTGCAGCATGACCTCCCAGACGTGCCGGATGTCGCTGCCGGCATCGAGCACCGGATGGCCCTCGCCGAGGATCGCCTTGTGCTGCAGCCAGAAGGTGGACATCACCCAGATGGAGCGGAACTGCGCCCGGTAGAAACCCGGTTCCGGTTCCGCCTTGACCAGCCCCTTGCCGATGAGGTCGGCCATCAGCAGATCGTGCTGCTCGAAGCGCGTCGCTACAGTCTTCCGGTAACGCTCGATAACGCGCGGATAGCGGCGCGTGATCTCGAGCATGTCCAGATAGAAGAACCGGTACTGCTCGTGGAACTCGCTCATGCGCTTCAGCAGCGTATGGTAGTGCCGCAGCGTGAGGTCGCCGGGCGGATAGACGGCATCGTCCATCTCCGCCTGCATGCGGGTGTAGATGGCGTCCAGGATTTCCGCCTTGTTCCTGTAGTGGTAGGCGAGATTGCCGTGGCTGATGCCGATCTCGTCGGCGATGCGCCGCAGCGACACGCCGCTCACGCCCTCGGCATTGAAGAGCTTTATCGAGGCTTCGACGATCAGTTCTGCGGTCTTCACAGCGGAATCCCCTGCCAGTCCGTCAGGCGAGGTGCCGATCCTGCACTTCGCCGGCCGAGCCGCCGCTCACGAGGCGGCGTGCCATTCGTACTTCTGCTCGACCAGCGGCCGGCCGAAGCGGGTGGACCGCTGTTCCTCGGTCAACGCGAACCCGTGACGCGTGTAGAGATGCCGGGCAGCCTCCAGCTCGTTCGTCGTCCACAGGAACGAGTGCCGATAGCCGCATTCCTCGAGTGCCGCCATGTAGCGAGCCATCAGCTCCTTCCCGAGGCCGGTTCCCCGATACGGGAGCAGTACCAGGAAATAGCGCAGCTGCGCCTGGTCGCCGCGATGCATGAGGAGCAGCGTGCCGACGAGGCGGCCGGCGTCCTCGCACAGCCAGATGCGGTCGCGGCGCTCGTCGAACCCGTGCCAGAATTCGGCCAGCCCCTCGGCGACATAAGCCTCGAAGGCGATGCCGTGGCCGCGTTCCTCGCTGTAACAGACGCCGTGCAGGCGAGCGATCTCGCCGATGTCCCCCGGCTGGAAATGCTCTCTGACGTTAATCGGCCCGGCCATGCGGATAAATTAGGCCACTTGTTCTAATTTTGCAAGGGCGGCTGCCGCGGCCCGCTGCCATCCGAGCGCTGCGTCTCGGGCCACAGCCGGAGGCAGACTCCGGACCGAGTTGCCCGGCTGCACTGCCGCCGCATCTCCGTCGGTACTGTCGCGCCGAATTTTACCGACGCGTTATTTCCACTTTTTTCGCCCGAAATTCCGGGCAAACGCCGCAATATTTCGCGTTTTTCGGCGGGTGCAGTGCGGCTGCCCGCCGCAGGAGAGGGTGCCGCAGCGCACTGCTCTGCCGCGCGCCGGTCTTCTGGTCGTTCCCAGCCGGGGTGTGTATCATTGCCGCCCGGTCGCGGGGTGTAGCTCAGCCTGGTAGAGCACTGCCTTCGGGAGGCAGGGGCCGGAGGTTCAAATCCTCTCACCCCGACCAAGTTTG
>CAZTAE010000056.1:10468-12134 GCA_964611535.1 uncultured Woeseiaceae bacterium | reverse complement strand
CGGAACTCGTATTCTTCATCGCCCAGCGACCTGACGATGAAGCCTTCGAGCCGCACGGCGCTGTCGTCCGGGAGATCCGCCGTTTCGGCAATGGTGACCAGCTGGTAGTTGTCAGGGCCCCGGAAACCGCCATTCTGCGGATCGGCATTGGCTGCAACGGCAGCGCCGCACAGAGCAATCAAAGGCAAAGTTCGGTACATGGCATTCCTCTTGACGATGGCTTCGACTCGCGTCGATGTGGAGCCAGTCTCGCGCACGGAGATTAATGTCACATTAAGATGGAAAGGTGACTTGCACGACGAGCCCGGGCATGCCGTCGTGCCGGGCGAGGAATGCGATTTCCGCGCCATGCACCTTCGCGATGCGATGGCAGATGGCAAGCCCCAGGCCCAGGCCTTCGCCTTTGCTATCGAGGCGCGCGAAGTTCCGGGACATCTGTCGCCGGAGGTCTTCGGCGAGCCCGGCGCCGGTGTCACTCACACGCAGCCGGACGCGCCGTTCCACGCTGGCAACGTCCACTTCAGCGCGCGTTCCTTCCGAACAGTGCCTCAATATGTTCTGCAGCAGGTTACGCACCAGTATCTCCAGCAGGGTCACGTCGCCGATGACGGTGGCCGCCTCTGCGTGCAGTTGCAGCACCATGCCCGCATCGGCGAACGCATCATCGAAGCGATCGCCAATGCGGGCACATACTCCGTCCAGCGACACCGGCTCGAAACGCTGTTGCCACTGTGCCTGCTCCAGCCGCGCGAGCGTCAGGAGCTGGTCGACGAAGCGGCTCAGCCGGTCGAGTTCCGATTTGACCGCGGACAGGTCCGGATCGTCGCGGGCCAGCTCGAGCTTTAGCGTCGTGAGCGGCGTGCGCAGCTCGTGCGCGACGTCGCTCGCAAAGCGACGCTCACGCTTGAGGACGTCATCAACGTCACGCATCAGGGTGTTCAGCGCATCGCGCAAGACGCGAATCTCTCGCGCCGGCGTCCGTACTGCCAACGGCGCGAGCGACGTGGCACTCCGCTTCTCTATCTGGCGGGCAAGCCGGGTCATGGGCCACAGGAAAAAGCCGATCAGCAGCGCGAGAAGAGTCAGGTTCACCACGCTGGCGACGACGGCCGGCATGACGATGTCCTCGAGAACCTCGCCCTGAACAGCCCGGTAGAGATCGGCGCGCCGCATCACCTGTACGACGAAATTATCCTCATCTTCGCGGAAGCCATGCCACAGGTGTCCGTCGTACTGCAGCTCGATCGGCCCTTCTTCGTTTCCTTCGAATGCGATCGAATGCTCGAAATTGCTCACGTGGCTGCCGTCCCGCCTGTCATACACGGTGACCCACAGCGATTCCTCGTCATCGGACTCGAATGCGTCGGCTAGCAGTTCTGCGAGGGCATTACCGGTCAGTCCGAAGCCCTCGTCCGTGACGAACTCCGCGAGCAAGTCCGTCTGGTTCGAAAGATCCTCGTCGAGCACACTGCGAAACTCGCGGTCGGCGATCCACCAGGTCGTCACGCCGCCGCCGATGGCGGCAGCGAGCGTCGAAATCGCCAGCAAAGCCGCAAGATGAGTCAGCCGGAGCGTCACGCCACCAGCCGATAGCCGAAGCCGCGCACCGTCTCAATTCGATGCTTGCCCAGCAGTTTCCTGAGCCCGTGGATATGCACTTCCAGGG
>CAZTAE010000056.1:0-10368 GCA_964611535.1 uncultured Woeseiaceae bacterium | reverse complement strand
AGCACACGAATGCGCGCCAGCAGCTCTTCCGGCTCGAACGGCTTCACCAGGTAGTCGTCGGCGCCGGTGTCCAAGCCACGGACGCGGTCATCGAGCGCATCCCGCGCGGTGATGATCAGGACCGGAACGTTGCTGCCGGCCGCGCGCAGCGCCTGCAGCCAGGCAACACCGTCGCCGTCGGGCAACCCAAGATCGAGCAGCATGACGTCGTACTCGGCGGTATCGAAGTACCGCATGGCCGACGCGAGATCACGGACCCAATGAACGCGATAGTGACCCTTCAGGAGTTTTGACAGCGCCTTGCCCAGTTGGAGGTCGTCCTCGACCAGCAGGAGGTACATCAGGAGCGGGTCCTCGATGCGGTCAGGTAGCTGCCCCGATGATATGCAGAGTAGCTGAAGCTCAAATTAGGCCCGCCCGTGTTCTCATCTGCCTTTGAGTTGTGCTGCCAGGCTGCGAGGCCATGACGGCCGACGTACGTGGGAGATATTCCATGAAACTGCGGATCATTGCCACGTCGCCGGCCGGCGCGGCTGGCCCTCAGCCGGTCTGCCAGAACACCAGTGACGGGGTAACCGTTGTTGATATGCTCCCGAAACGTCCATTGGGATAGTATTGCCTGGTCCTGCTGTTGCTGACGGCCGCACGGCCTCGGCCGGCGACTGCACCGGCCGACGAAAAAGAGACCGCATGAAGGACCTACGGGGAAAGCGGCTTCGGCAGGCGGTACCGGCGAAGGTCTGCCAGTGGGCGGGGCAACGGCTGGTCAGATACCGGCCGATCAGATCTGGTGCTCGATAAGCGCCAGCTGGAGAATCAACTGAAGCCAACCTTACATATCGCTGCCGCTTGCGACGAGAGCTATGCGATGCCGCTGGCGGTCATGTTGGCGTCACTTTCGGCAAATCTCCCCGCATCCGCAGCTGTCCGGGTGCATATCCTGCAACGTCAACTGTCCGCAACGCTGCGGCAGATGGTGGAACAGTCGGTCGACGTCGGTGTAGTGAATATAGCGTGGGTTGACGTCGGGCCGGACAAGTTGACGTCACTCAGCGCAACCCTGCGCAGCTTTGATACCGTTTCACTGGAGTCCTACTACCGGCTGCTTTTGCCGAGCGTATTGCCCGGCGACGTCGACAAGGTTCTTTATCTTGACAGTGATCTGGTAGTCGTTCGGGACGTGACGCCCCTCTGGGACCTTGACGTCAGCTCCACATCACTTATCGCCGTGCCCGAGCTGGCGCCGGCCGCAAGGCTCGTTTCTTCTCCTGACGGCATCGCCCTGTACCGGGAACTCGGGCTTCCGCCGGACCTGAAGTTCTTCAACTCCGGCGTGATGCTGATCAATCTGCGGAAATGGCGGGAAGAACACGTTGCACTGAGGGCATATATCTATCTGGAAGCAGCAGCAGACTATCTGCGGTGGCACGATCAGGAAGCGCTCAACGCGGTACTTGCGGGTGACTGGCGCGAGCTGGATCCGTGCTGGAACGTCACGATGCATCTGTTTCGACGCGGTGCGGACACAGCGCAGCGCCGGGATCTTCTGCGGGAAGCCTGCATCGTCCACTACAATTCGGCGATCAAGCCCTGGCAGCGGGACTTCTCACTCGGCTTTCGGGACCTGTTCTTTCACTACCTCGACAAGACGGCCTGGTCGAGCTGGAGACCGGATCAACGATCCCCTCTTGTCCTGAGGTTGACGAATCAGCTTCGCCGGGCGGCTCAGAAGCGTTTTCATATCGGCTGCTCCAGATTTCGACGTCTAGGCGCCATGGTCGCGAGCTCGCGCGTCTTGCGTGGACGAGTCCGGAGAATTGATGCCAATCCCGTTCCCTCGGGTCCCCGGCATGAACTGCGCGCTTTTATCGATGTCGTGGGGCCGGGACCTGCACTGGGGGAGCTGTTGAATCACTATGACGAGATCGCTCTCGACCGGATCTTCTTGCTCGTTGGTAGAGATCGCGTTGCCGAGGCGCGGAGCCTGGCCGGAAGGGTGGACCTGCACGTCGTCATGAAGGAGACGGAGATCGGTCACTCGGTACATCTCATTTTGCGCAGCCTCCTGAATCGATTTGCAGTGAATCACTGGTGCCTGCTCCTCAACAGCAACGAGTTCCTCTGCTATCCCGACGCGGAGAGAGTCTCTCTCCGGGATTTTTGCCAACAGCTGGACGTCAACAAGTTCGAAGCGGTGGCCGGACAGATCATCGACACGCGGTTGGCCGATGCTGCCTCGCAGCACCAGACGCTGCCGGCCGTGCAATCCCTGCACTCGAACGAATCCCGGCAGCGACAGAGTTTTCAGCGAGACAGTTTTTCAATCGCGGCTGTTGCCAGGGACCCGGTGACGCGGCGCGTTTTCCCGACCCGCTTGTTGATGGACGCGGGGAGTTCCGACGGCGAACTGGCGTACCGCTCAAAAGTGGCGCTGCTGAAATACGCGTCCGGAATGCGCATAGCCGAGGAGTTCCGGGCCGTTCACGGCGTGCGGATGGCCAACGTCGAGGCTGCAGTGCTGCGAGTCGCAGGCGGCATCCCGGATGTGCAGCCATGGGCCGCTTGCCAGGGCATCGCAGAACTGCTGAAAGCCGGAATGACTCTGCCGGGCCCGCGCTAGGCAAGCACGCCGGCAACGGTGTCAGGATCGCAGCCGGCCTTTGAGATGATCCGCCAGGCGAATTGATAAAGCGACGATCGTCAGCGTCGGGTTCGCGAATCCTCCGGTTGGAAACACCGAGCTGCCCGTCACGTAAAGATTCGCCATCGAATGCACTCGGCAATCAGGGTCCACGACGCCTGACTTCGGACTGGCGTGCATGCGCGTAGTACCCATGTGATGCTTTCCGCCGGTCATGCTTATGGGCCAGTTGTCCGCATCGGCAGTCTCGTCCATGACCAGTCGGCCCAGCTTCAACCTCTCGACCGCACCTCGCAGGCCCTGCAGGAGGCAGTCGAGGCCCAGCCGATCGCTCGAGTTCAGCCGCCAGTCCACCCGTACGCGGCGCATCCTGAAGTGATCGCGTCTGCCGGTCAGGGTGACGCGGCTCTCGGGGTTTGGCGTCGGTTCCACCACCGAGCGAAGGGCGAGCAGCGGTCGTGGGCGAGCCAGTTCGAGAGCCTGCCGTGCGAGGGTTCGCGCAATCGTGTCGGGCCGACGAAGGACATTGAGCACGTGCTTCCCGAACTTTCGGTCAGGCACATCATCGTGGCGAACGAGGTTGATCAGGTGGGTGAACGATTTGCCGGAGGGCATGTAGTAGTCAGGGAGAGTCTTGTACCTGGGCCTCCTGACAAAATAGAGCGCGGCGCCATTGATGCCCTTGGCGCGCAGGACCGCCTCCTTGATTGCGAAAGCGGCATGAAACTTCTGTTCCTTCCCCACCTTCTCGTAACCTTCGATCGTGTAGCAGTTCCGGTCGAGGGCGGGATCGGAAGGCTGGTACCAGCCGGTCAGGAAGTAGGGATGGTCCATGAAAAACCGGCCGACGAGGCCGTGCTCGTTGCCCAGCCCCTGCGGCGCGACCTTGTCCGAGGCAAGCAAGAGTCTCGGGTTTTCGATTCCCCCGCAGGCCAGGACGTACATGGCGGCGGTAACGCTCACACGCCTCCTGTTGAAAGAGGACGCGCTGACGCTCGTCACCTGCGCCGCATTGTCGCTCGTTGAGATTTCGGTGACGTTGGCATTCAGATAGACGCGGATGTTGCGGGCCTTATCCAGGCTCTTGTAATAGACCTTGCCGAAGTCGCCCGGATGGCTGAACTGGTAGATGATCGGCTCGAGTACATCGCCGGTCACAGAAAGACGATTGCCCGAACCTCGCTGCCAGAAGTCGACGTCATAGTCATAGGGACCGAGATTGCAGACCGTCTGTGCCCGTTCGTAGTAGGGCTCCAGGTGATCGAAGCCGAAAGGCCAGCCACTGTGCGGTATCCCGTCCCGCTTTTCGAAATCGAGTCGGCTGAATGGGCGACACTGTCCTCCCCAGCGGGTGGTGGAGCCGCCGAACATTCGAAAGCGCGAGTGGGTTGTGGGGTAATTGTCAATGCCCCTGTTCTCGCCGATATACAGGAACTGGGGGCGGTGGCGGAATTTCAGGTCACCACTCTCGAGCAGGACCACGCGGGCCGAGTGGCCGATGAACTCTTTCGCGAGCGCGATACCGGCCGCGCCACCTCCGATGACACAGAGATCGGCGGCAACCACCGCACCGTCCTGCATTTCCTCCGTATTGATGAATGACATCGGCTCAGAACAGGGATTTGCCCTGAAACCTCGCCGGCGCCGGCAGATCCAGCATCCTGTAGACGGACGGCGCGAGATCGAGGATGTGCGCGTTCTCGATGGCCGAACCGGCGGGAATGGTGTCGGACCGGGCGAACACGAAACCCGTGGGCAGATGGTTGCCGCTCCGGCCCTGCGGATGCGATCCCGGAGTCGGCCAGGGAATCGAGCCATAGCGGGGCGAGACTATCCTGCGATGAGCCGATGCAGAGCTGTTCACCCAGTGGACCATGAGGTCGGGCAGGTGCTTGCGCATTGAGCCGGTCGGATAGAGAGTATCCAGGTAACCGATCCGATCGACGATGGGTCGACCGGTGTCCTCGTCGACGAACGTGCGCAGGCCGTCGGCAATCCGGTCGCACAGGTCCCGGTAATCCTGACCAGGCTCGACGATGCCCTGCGCCTCGCGACCTTTGAGATTGATGCGAATATAGCCATCCAGGTCGCAAAAAGCGGCAAATGCGCGTGTCGTACTCCAGTCGATGCCGCCGGTCCGCCAGAAGAGCGTCAGGCGATCCTGCACGGCAATAGGGAGGCGATTCTTGACCCAGCTCCGAAACCGGACCGGCAACAGTGCTCTAAGTCGCTGCGATTGCCGGGTTGCCGGTGCCGCATCATCGGCGTGTTCATCATCGGCCAGGATCCGGCGCAGCATTTCTCGCAACAAATCGGACCGGGACGCATTAGCCCCCATGCCGTGCAGGGAAAAGACGAGAACCGCCGCGCCGCGCCCTGCTTTTTCAATGACGCGTCCTATGGCGCGGTCACAGGCGATGTAGACCTGCCTGAGCGCATCCTCGATTTCCTTTTCCTGGTCCGGTGAAATTTCGCCGGTGACACCGGTCAGGTCCCAGAGTTGGTGACCGCCCCGATGAGCCGCTGCGAAGCCGAGCAAAAACAGATCCCAGCGCTCCTCGTCCATCAACGACATCCCCAGCTCGGCCACCATCTCGGTGGTCCTGATGCACTGGTCCCGGACGCCGAGAAGCTCGGAGGCGGACAAAAGGTAGGTTTCCTCGTTGGCGAACGGAGGCTTGCCAAAACGCTTCGTTACCTCCTCCAGCAACTCCGACGGAAACGATGCGGGCGGCTCGATTACCTCGTGAGTTGCCCATCCGGCAATCTCCGTGCCATCGAACGGTTCGGGTGCATAAGCCAGAGGGATATCGACGGCGATGACGCGCTTTCCGAGCGGACCGAGGTCTCGCCAGAATGGCTTGAGCGGCATCCAGGCCCTCGACGGACGCTCGGTAGCCATCTTTTCCGGGCGCCAGATCAGGTAGTGGTACATGCCGTGCTCGCCTGGCGACGTGCTCGTGTAGAAGCTTGGCCACGGCGAGCCCACCAGCCATTCGGCCGTCGACGCCAGTGGGCCGTAGGCTCCCTCCTGCCGCAGCTTGCGGAGCGTCGGCAGGCAACCTTCCTCCATCCAGCGCTCGACGAGCGAAATCTCCGCCGCATCGATGCCAATGGCCAGTACCGGGTGCTTATCAGTCATCCTCAAACCCTTCGTTACGTCAGCTGAATGGATCTGTCATCCAACCCGCTCGACCAGGCTGTCATCCATGCAGCCGCGTCGGAAACCCACGCACCAGGCCGCAACCCCGGCGACCAGCAACGGCGACAACACTATCATGCGTGCGAAGGAGGCGGGGTGACCGGCCGCACGCGACAGCAGGTAGGAAAGTCTCTTTGCCGCGACCGCCGGAGCGAACATCCATCGCCTCGCCATTCGCCGATGCGAGGGTCGCAATTCGAGCGCATAGGCACCGCGGCAGTAACCAAACGTAACCTGGTGACGCCAGAACTCCCGCAGTCCCGCACGTCCGAAGTGACGCACCTGCATCGCGGGCTCGAAGTGCAGGCCGTCTTCCCAGCGTGACCGAACCCTGGCGCAAAAGAGGACGTCTTCGCCTGCAGGCAGCTCGAGCTCCGGAAATCCGCCAATCGTGTTGAAATCCTCCCGGGCCATGGCGAGATTGCATGAGGGCAAAAGGTCTCTTGGCCCCTTCGGTCGTCCCGGATCAAGCTCCACGAACTGCATGAGATTATCGACCACCGAAACGGGGTTCCAGGGAGCGCCCTGCAAGACGGCCCCGCCGACGGTACGATGGCCTGCTTTCATGGCGGCATGCAACGTAACGATCCAGTCCGGTTCGGCGACACAGTCGGAATCGATGAAGGCGAGCAACCTCCCCGCTGCCTTGCTCGCCCCCAGATTGCGCGCCTGACCCGGCAAGAGGCGGCTTTCGGCCCGGTACAGCCGCACGTTGGCATGCCGGGTAACGACTGCCGCGGCGCGTTCGTCGCTGGAGGAATCGACGACAATGATCTCCACGAGTCCGGGTGGGCATTGCTCGCCCAGCGACTCGAGACAGCGATCGAGTTCCTTTGCATGATTCCGGCTGGGAATGATGACCGAGATTGCGGGCTCGCGACCGGAGGTCGACATGTCTCAGGCTATCCAGCGGCGCGCAAGCGACCAGTAGCCGTTGACCAACAGGGAAAGAAGGGCCACCAGGTGTTTCTGGAGGCCGGCATCAACGAATCCGGCGGCCAGCGGCAGCGGGCCCCCGACCAGGACGTCCCGATCCCTGCATATCCTGTTTGCGCGCGCCTGTCGCCGTCGTTGCAGGATTTTCGGCATGTTGGGCACCTGCCAGTACCAGGCCCGAAACCAGTCGCCCGGCCAGCCCTTGAGGCAGGCCATCAGCAACGCTGCGAGCTCGAACAGCACAAGTGCCGGCGCCAGCACGATAATCGTCCTGACTCGATAATGAATCAGAACTACCAGGATCCTGTTGCGCATCGTCAGGAGGGCGCGCCGTCGCGGATAAGCTCCCCTGCGACGATAGGACAGGCCCGGTGTGCCTTCGGCCGGTTCATGGAACACTTCCGCGCGCGGCTCGCACCAGAATCGATGGCCGCGCAGACGAAGACGAAGAGCAAGCTCGAGGTCTTCGAAATAAAAGAAAAACATCTCATCGAAAGCGCCGGCATCGAGCATTGTCTGCCTGTCGAGCAACAGGCATCCTCCGGTAAAGGCCGGGACATAGCCACCCTCGTCCGACAGCTCTTCAACGGCCGTGTAGCTGTTGCGCAGGACCAGCATGGACAGGAAATGTATCGCCGCTCCCTCCATTTGCACGATGTCGCGTTCCGGCAGCAGCCGGATACGCGGGCAGATGACGGCCGGATTATGTTCGAGATAAGCGGCCACCATCGATTCGATGGCGGTTTCTCCGGCATAAATGTCGTGATCGACGATAAACGCAAGGTCGGTGTGCAATGCCTGCAGGCCGACGTTGCGCGCCGCAGAGAGGCCGATGTTGTCCGGCAGTTGGACTACCTGTACCGCCTCATACTGCCTGCGGATTCGGGCGATGCTGTCATCCCTCGAATCGTTGTCGACCACGACCATCTGGGCCAGAGCGTAGCTTTGCCGATGGAGCGTCTCGAGGACGCGGAGAACGCGGTCGCCGCCATTGAAGTTGACGACAACGGCGCCGACCGAGGGGGATCTGTCAGGACGACGTGTTCCCTCGACACCCGAATACTGCTCGCGGCCTTTCATGTACTGGTTATCGGCTTTTGCATCAATCGGTCATAAACGGCCTCGATGCTCTCCGCTGCCCGCTCCCAGCCGAGGTTCTTGCGAACGTACATCTTTGCATTGTTGCCGAGCCGTCTCCCCAGCGCGCCGTCATCCAGTAGACGCAAAATTGCATCAGCGAAGGCGGCGACGTCCTCGTTCGCGACCACCAGGCCCGTAACGCCGTCCGTGAGATGCTTGGCCGACCCGACACAGGAAACCACCGCGCAGCCAGCCGCCATGTAGTTCAGGAGCTTTTGTGGCAGCCCGCTGCACTCGGCGCGGGGATTGGCGGCAACGGTTGCCCCGGCCAGTACCTCCGCGAGCTGTTCCGGCTTCGGATTCGCGATGTCGATGGCATCGCGGATTCCGAGTTGTAAAGCCAGGTCCTCGTACGCTCCCAGCGGAGAGTCGACGAGCATGCGCAAACGCAGGTTCGGCCTTGCCTCGTGAGCCCTGGCGAAAGCCCTGAGCAACAGGTCGATTCCCTGGTACTCCGCGAGGTTGCCGGCGTAAACCAGGTACGGCGCGTCGTCGCCGGACGAAGCCGGCCGTTCAGGGCCGTCGAGAAAGAATTGCTCGACGCCGTTCGGGATCATCGAGATCCTGTCGCTTGCGAGGCCGGTGGTTTCGAGCAAATGCGTCCGTATCTCGTGCGATACGGCGATAATGTGGTCGCTCATCGGGGGCAGTCGCCGGTCGAGCCAGCGGCCGATGCCGGACAGCCAGCGCCTGGGCAACCCCATCCTGTACGAGGGAAGCTCCGATTCCAGGAGGGTGTGGACATCGAAGACAACAGGTGTGCGGTAGAGGGTTCTGCCGGGAAGCGCGGCCAGCAGTCCCTCGAAGTGATGCGCATGTATCAGATCATAGCGCTTGCCTCTGAGACCCCAGGTCAGCTTCGCCGTGAGCAAGGGATCCATTATCAGCAACTTTTGATAATCCGGGCCGGGGCCCCGTTTCCTGTATGTCGGTATACGGACAATGCGGTGAATGGCGAATGGCTCGTCGCCTGTCGACTCGCCGACGTGATAGGTGAACACGTCGACGGCATGGCCCCGGGACGCCAGGGCCTCTGCCATCCGGTTGATACGAATGGGTGTGCCTCGCGGAGCCGGGAAGGGACACGCGGCCACCATGGCAACCCTCAATGGCCCGCTTATTGCGCGGCTCGACTTGACATAACCTTCAGCAACTCGGGACGAACAGGACATGTGCAGAATCGGGCGTCCTTACAGGCCACGGAATATGATTTCGTCCGGGTATAGCAGCAGCGGCCTGGATCGCCGCTTTGCGCACCGGGTAACGAATTCGTACGGGAAGGATGGGACATGCCCGATCAAAGGCAAGGTACGATTGCTCAAATGACGGATTCCGCTCGGCAGCTCGGCGCGAGGATTTTGAGGCACCCGTCGTGCCGGTCCTTCGTCGGCATGTGTCATCACCGCAGCAGCGCCGCCGTTGTTGTTGTCGCACCCCGGTCATCCTATCACGGTGCCCTGGCGCTCGCGTGTGCTCAACGGCCCGGCAATGCCTGCTTTCGGTCTCGACGGACATGAAAAGAATCAGACGTCTGGTGGAAAAGTCGCTGCGGGCAACGGGCCTGTTCCGGGTGACGAAGCGCACCATCCAGCGCGTAGAGACAGCCGGGCTGCAGTTCCGCAAATCGTGGAGGCATCTGACGCACGGAGGCTCCGGGAGGGACCGCCACCAGGGCAGCGTGGTCATGTTCCACACCGGACGCAGCGGCAGTTCGGTCATTGCGGATATGCTGGGCGAGCATCCCGAAATTCATTGGGACGGCGAGCTGTTCAATTACCGATTGATGCCTTGGCGCGAGCGGCCGAAGGATCGCATGGTGGAAGCCACCGCCTTGATCAGACGGCGCATGAACCTCTTCGACAAGCCACTTTATGGTTTTGAAGTCCTCTCGACGCACCTGCATGCGGGGCAGATGGACGAGGGGCAGTTCATAGCTGCGCTGGAAGACCTGGGCGTGGAGCGTTTCGTCCTGTTGACCCGCCGCAATGTCCTCCGAAAGCTCGTATCGAACCTGGTCGCACGCGAGCGCGGACGATGGCGTCTGGAAGCTCGAGAGGCTGCACCGCTCACACGGGTGCACATCGATACCGATAATCTGCAGTTGGCGTCGGCCAAGCCGCTGGTTATCCACATCCGCGATACGCTGGCCGATTACGCAACCCTGCGCTCAGCGCTCGATTCGAGAAGCTGCCTGGAGCTCGTTTACGAGGATGACGTACATCGGGATCCTCGCTGCGCCTATCGCAGGATTTGTGAATTCCTGGGGATCGAGTACGTCGAGACGCCGGTCCGGCACGGACAAACCACGCCGCATCCGCTGAGCCAGGTTATCCGGAACTATGATGAGGTGGCGGCTGTGATGTCGAACACGGAGTTCGAGTGGATGCTGGAGGAGAGCGCAGACATTGCAACCTCCACCGTCACGCCGCGTTGACCAGTGCCTCGATTC
>CAZTAE010000055.1:0-12241 GCA_964611535.1 uncultured Woeseiaceae bacterium | reverse complement strand
GCTCCAACCCCGTCGGCGCGCTGGGCTACGTCGACTGCGCGGCGGAGCTCGTGGCGCAGGCGAATCGCGAGGGGCTGGTGATCGACCACGTCGTGCACGCCTCCGGCAGCGCCGGCACCCAGGCCGGTCTCGTGGCCGGCCTGCAGGCCTGCCACGCCGGCGTACCGGTACTCGGCGTCTGCGTCAACGCCGGCAGAGCGGCGCAGGAGGCGCGCGTGTTCGATCTGGCCTGTCGCACAGCGGACTTTCTCGGCGTGCCCGGGCTGGTCGCACGCGACGACGTCGTCTGTAACGGGGACTACGTCGGCGCGGGCTACGGCATTCCGACCGACGGCATGAATGCGGCCTTGCTGCTGCTCGCAAGGCTCGAGGGCCTGCTCTTCGATCCGGTCTACAGCGGCAAGGCGCTGGCCGGCCTGATCGACCTGGTCGGGCAGGGGCACTTTCGGAAGGACCAGAACGTGGTCTTCATCCACACCGGCGGCACGGCCGCGCTCTTCGCCTACGAAGGCGAGCTGGCGCTCCAGCAATGAGGCCGGCCACCCGCTCAAGGAGTGGATCTACGAGCAACCCGGCATGGGGCAGCACACGGTGAATCCGGTCGTCGGCGAGACCAACGACGGCTACCTGAACGTGCTCGGCTGGGACCGGACGCTGCCGCCGTCCGCGGGCGGCAGCGTCGACTGATACAACCGCCGGGGCCGCCGGGTCAGGGCGTCCTGTAGACGGTGCCGCCCTTCATGACGAAGACGACGCGTTCCATCGCGCGGATGTCCTCCAGCGGGTCGCCGCGCACGGCGACGACGTCGGCCTGCTTGCCGGCCTCCAGGCTGCCGTGCGTTTCGGCAATGCCGAGGAACCCGGCGGCGACGCTGGTCGCCGAAGCGATCGCTTCAATCGGCGGCATGCCGGCCTCGACCATCAGCGCGAACTCCTGCGCGTTGTCGCCGTGCGCGGAGACGCCGCTGTCGGTGCCGAAGACGATGGGGACGCCGGCCCGGTAGGCCCTGGCGAAGGTCTCCTTGATCAGCGGGCCTATGGCCGCGGCTTTCGGCCGGACGAGCTCGGGAAAGAAGCCCTCGATCTCCGCTTTCTCGGCGACCCAGTCGCCGGCGAGGATCGTCGGCACGTACCAGGTGCCGTTCTCCTTCATCAATTGCATGACCTCGTCGCTCATGTAGGTGCCGTGCTCGATCGAGGCGACGCCGGCGAGGACCGCCCGCCGCATGCCCTCTTCGCCGTGCGCGTGGGCGGCGACCCGCAGGCCGTAATCGGCGGCGGTGTCGACGATCGCCTGCAGTTCCTCGTCCGTGAACTGCGGGTTCTGGCCGCTCTTCGCGACGCTCAGGACACCGCCGGTCGCCGTGATCTTGATCCAGTCCGCGCCGTCCTTGTAGCGCTGCCGCACGCCCTTGCGCGCGTCGTCGACGCCGTTGATGACGCCGTCGACCGGACCGGGATCGCCCTTGAGGTGATCGGCCCAGCCGTTCGTGGGGTCGCCGTGCCCGCCGGTCGAGCTGAGGCCCTTCGCTGCCGTGAAGATTTTCGGTCCCGGTATGTCCCCGTCTTCGATCGCGGCGCGCAGGGCGACTGTTACGTTGAAAGCATCGCCGACGTTGCGCACGACGGTGAAGCCGGCATCCAGGGTGCGCTTCGCGTAGAGCACGCTGTCGTAGGCGTAGTCGGCCTCGTTCATGATGAAGTCGTTGAGGCGGTCGTCTTTCGAGTATTCGCCGGTGAGGTGCGTGTGCGTGTCCATGAGGCCCGGGAGCACCGTGTGACCGCTGAGGTCGATGAGGACATCGTCGTCCCGCGGCGTCGCATAACCGCGCTCGACGGCCACGATCGTGTCGCCATCGATCCGAACCGTCATCTCCGTCGAGGCGCGGTCGGAGACGCCGTCGATGAGGCGGCCTGCGTGGATGAGCGTATCGCCGTGCGCGGCGGCGGCCGCAAGCGCGCCGGCGCTCGCGATGAGAACGGTCAGCTTCATAAGGGATTTCCGGTTATTCCTGACGATGGGTGTTCTGAGGGCTCTGTTGGCGCGGCAATGTTAACACCGTGTGCGAGAATACCCGCGCATCGGCGCAGCTGACACCGGATCCGAACAACAATGGCGCACCCCGTCGAATCGCCCGAGCAGTGGTCCTCGCGGCTCGGCTTCATGCTCGCAGCGATCGGTTTCGCGGTGGGTCTCGGCAATATCTGGCGCTTTCCCTACATAACGGGGGAGCACGGCGGCGGCGCCTTCCTGTTCGTTTACATCGCCTGCGCATTCGGCATCGGCCTCCCGCTGCTCATCACCGAGCTCACGATCGGCCGCCGGGGCCGGGCGAGCGCCTCCGGGAGCATCCGCGCCGTGGCCGCCGAATCCGGCGCCAGCCGCCGCTGGGGCGGCGTCGGCGGCCTCGCCGTGCTCTGCGTCTTCATCATTCTCTCTTACTATTCCGTGCTGACCGGCTGGACGTTCGACTATCTGGCGCGGGCGCTTGCGGGCTCCTTCGAGGGAATCTCGGGGGACGAGGCCGAGGCGATGTTTGCCGGCCTCCTGGCCAACCCCATGCGCTTGCTGTTCTGGAATACGGTGGTGCTCGCGCTCGTCTACCTGATCGTGCGGCAGGGCGTCCAGGCCGGGGTCGAGCGCGCGTGCAGGATCCTGATGCCGGCTTTGTTCGTCGCGCTCGTCGTCATGGTCGGGTACGGCGCCGTCGCCGGCGACATGGCGACGGCCGTGCGCTTCCTCGTCGAGCCGGATTTCTCGCGCGTCAATGTGCAGACGGTGCTGGTCGCGACCGGGCAGGCGTTCTTTTCCATCGGTATCGGCATGGGCGCGTTGATCACCTTCGGCGGCTATCTCCCGAAGGAGTATTCGATTACGCGCTCGGCGGCTGCGATCATCCTGGCCGATACCGTCATTGCGTTGTTGGCCGGATTTGCCATTTTTCCGCTCGTCTTCGGTTTCGGCCTGGAGCCGCAGAGCGGTCCCGGGCTCATATTCCAGACGCTGCCGCTGGCCTTCGGCCACATGCCGGCCGGCTTGCTGTTCGGCGGGATCTTCTTCCTGCTCCTGATCGCCGCGGCGTTGTCCTCCTGCATCGGCTGCAGCGAAGCGGTGGTCGCCTGGGTCGATCAGCACTGGGGCATCCGGCGCGCCAACGGCATGCTGCTCACCGTCATCGGCGCGTGGCTGCTGGGCGTGCTGACGGTGCTTTCTTTCGGCGCCTGGTCGGACGTCTACCCGCTGGAATTCCTGCCCGCCTTTGCGGAGAAGACGATCTTCGAGTCGCTGGATTTCCTGGCCGCGAACATACTGCTGCTGCTCGGCGGCGCGCTGACGGCGCTGTTCTTCGGCTGGTTCGTGCCGAAGCGGCTGAAGCTCGAGGAGATCGGCGTCCGCGACGGCCCGTTCTTCGGCTCCTGGCGCTTCATGATCCGCTTCGTCATCCCGCTGCTCCTGTTCCTGATGATCGTCATGGGCGTGGCCGAATAGCTCAGGCCTCGCCCGGCACGCCGAAGACGTATTCGATGCTTTCTTCTCGCAGGCGCTGCACCATGAGGTCGGATGCTTTCATTTGCGTCACCGGACGCTTGCCTGCCGCCATCTTGCCGTCCGCCGCAGGCGTGCTGCACCGTTTCGGTGCCGGCCGGTGTGGACAGCGTCGGTGCATGGGAGCGCACACTGGATCACAGCACGGCGGGGCGGGGACCGCTACTATTCGCGGCAGCTGCTCGAGGACCTCCAGTCAGGAGATTTCATGGCCGGCAGATTCCGCCCGCTCACGCTGCAACAAAAAGTAACGCTGGTGCTCCTCGTCCTCCTGGGCTCAATGGTCGGCTTCAGCTACCTCGTCCTCGGCACTACCGTCAAGCCTGCATTCGAGAGCCTCGAGTCGACGGTGGCCGAAATCAATCTCGTGCGCGCAAAGCGGGCTATCCAGGCCGATCTCGAGATACTCGCTGCAATAACGGGAGACTGGGCGCCGTGGGACGACGCCTACGAGTTCGTGCGCGGAGAGCGTCCGGAGTTCGTCGATTCGAACCTCGACGAGTCGACGCTCGAGAACCTGGGGCTGGGTTTGATGCTGTTCTACGACGCCGGAGGCAGGCCGTTATGGCAGCTGCTGCTCCGGCACGGCCAGGTCGTCGATCCGAACGTGCTGGCGGCAACGGTGGCCGCGGTGACCGACGCGCGCCTCGTCGAACACGAGGAGCCGACCAGCCATACCGGGGGTCTGCTCAGTACCCCCCTCGGCCCCATGCTCGTCAGCTCGCGGCCGGTAGTGCGCAGCGTCAGGGAGGGGCCGATCGCGGGCACCGTCGTCATGGGACAGTTGCTGGACGTCGAGCGGCAGGAGGGACTGCGCGAGCGGACCGAGGTCGACCTGCAATGGCACGCGCTCGGCGACGGCCGGGAGGTGGAGGCCTCGTTGCCGGAGGCGCTGCTGGCCGGCCCGGTCGGGGAGAATCATCACGTCGCCGGCGACGAGCTGATCCGATCGTACGCGGTGTTGCCGGACCTCGCCGGTGAGCCCCTGCTCGTCCTCCAGGCCAACACGCCGCGACGGATATCGGTGCTGGGGGAGAGAACGGTCGAAGGCACCCTGTTGCTGCTGTCGGCGGCGGGCCTGGCGCTTGCGGTTGCAACCTGGTGGCTTCTGCGCAGCAGTATCGTGCTGCCGCTCGAGCGGCTCGCGCGGCACATCACCGGCATCCGGGAAAGCGGGAATCTGGCGCTCAGGCTGAACGAGCGCCGCGCCGACGAGATCGGCGCCCTGGCCTCCGAGTTCGACCTGATGACCCAACGACTGCATGACGCCCGGCAACTGCTGCTCGAGCAGTCGTTCCGGGCCGGCAAGGCAGACACCGCGGCGGAAGTGCTGCACAACGTGCGCAACGAGATGACCCCATTGATCAACGGCATCGAGCGGCTGGCCGGCACCCTCCGGTTCACGAGCTCGCTGCGGGTCCGCGAAGCCGCGGAAGAGCTCGCCGACCCGGCGTGCGCGGAAGACCGGCGGACGAAGCTGCTGGAGTACGTCACGGCGGCCTCCGAGCACGTTCGCGCCACGAGCGGCGAAGCCGTCACGGATCTCGAGTTGGCGGCGCGGCAGGCGCGGCAGGTCGAGGCGATCGTCGGCGCCCAGGAAGCGCACACGAACGCCCCGCCGGTCGTCGAGGAGTTCGATGTGCGCGGGGTGCTGGAGGAGGCGGTGCTGGTTCTTCCGATGCCCGAGAGGGCGGGCGTACGTTTGAATCTGGAAGGCGACGGTGGCAGCTTTAGCATCAGGGGCCACCGCGTCCGCCTGCTGCAGGTGCTGGGCAAGCTCGTCCTGAACGCTTACGAGTCGATCGAACGGAGCGGTGCGGAAGCCGGGGAAATCGCAATTTCCGCATCGGCGGAGGAAAATGGGGACCGGCAGATGATACGGATAACGGTCTGCGATACCGGATGCGGGTTCGAGGAGGGCGTTCGGGGAAAGCTCTTCCAGCGCGGCTACTCCTCCAAGGCCGGCGGTTCCGCGGCAACGGGCCTGCACTGGTGCGCGAACGCGGTGGCCAGCATGGGCGGCCGGATCATGGCCGAAAGCGCGGGACCCGGGACCGGCGCCCGATTTCACGTGCTATTGCCCGAGGCGCCCTCAAGGCCTCTTCGGGCCCGGGCACAGGCAGGGTAACCATGCAGGAAGGCACTCACATCCGCATTCTCGTTGCCGACGACGACGAACACATCCTCAGGTGCTACCGGACGGCTTTCGGCCGCAGCGACGCAAGCGACAAGATGCGCATGCTCGATTCCATGGAAGCGGACCTGTTCGACGCGGAAGACGAGAGCGCCGACGAGAGGCCCCGTTTCGACCTGGTCGCCTGCAGCCAGGGCGACGAGGCAATCGCGCATGCCGCGGAAGCAGTCAGGGAGGGACGCCCTTTCGACGTCGTGATCCTGGATGTGAGAATGCCGCCGGGGCTGGGCGGCGTCGATGCCGGCACCCAGATTCGCAAGCTAGACCCGGACGTGGAGATCATATTCATCACCGGCTACTCCGACGTCCCGCGGGAAGAGCTGGAGCAGCGCGTACCCCCCCCATCCAGGCTGCACTACTTCAACAAGCCCCTGTCCTTCAGCCAGCTCGCCGAGGACATCGCGAGCATCGTCCGGCAGCGATAGCGGCTGACCGGAGACGGCTGCGGACGGCCTGCGGCCGTGCCGACTACTGCGTAGTCTCCCGTAAAATCATTTAGAAACAATAAGATGCCGAGGCGCGCGCGCCGCGGCCGGCGACGGCATGGCCGCGTGCTTGTCCACGCTGGCCGCGGATGCGAAACTGATTGCGAATGTGGGGGTTCGAACAACGCCGACGGTGGCTGCCTCACCGTCCGCGGCAAAAAAGCAACGTGATCCCGAAACCGACGATCCAAGAGGTGGTTGTCTTGAAAGTCGATGCCAAACCGCAGGTGTTCGAAAGCGATTTCGAGCGTACGATCGCCCGGCAGTGCCTGGCGCTCGTCGGCAATCCGCGGATTTCCGTCAAGCTCTGGAACGGCAAGGAATTCTGCAGCACCGACGAGGCGCCGGTCGCGCAGATGGAAATCCGTGACCGCTCGGTTCTGTTCGATCTCTTGCGCTCGCCGCCAATGGGCTTCGGCGAAAACTACAGCCGCGGGCTCATCGAGGTGCACGGAGAGTTCACCGACTTCATCAACGAGGTGTCCCGGGCCTACTCCGACCGCAGCACGCGCGGATACCGGTGGCAGAAACTGCGGTCGCGGGTGGCGGCGTTGAAGGGCAATACGCTCGCCCGCTCACAGCACAACGTGCATCACCACTACGACCTCGGCAACGAGTTCTACAAGCTGTGGCTGGACGAGCAGATGGTTTATACCTGCGCGTACTACCAGACGCCGGACGCCACGCTGGACCAGGCCCAGGAAGCGAAGCTCGATCACGTATGCCGGAAGCTGCGCTTGCGACCGGGCCAGCGTGTCATAGAAGCGGGCTGCGGCTGGGGTGCCCTGGCGATCCACATGGCCGAGAAGTACGGCGTGACCGTCACGGCCTACAACAATTCCCACGAACAGGTCGCCTATGCCCGGGAGCGGGCGCAGGCTCGCGGCCTGTCGAATCGCGTGACGTTCGTGGAAGCCGACTACCGCACCATCGAGGGGCAGTGTGACGTCTTCGTCTCGGTCGGCATGCTGGAGCACGTCGGCCTGCGGCATTACCGCACTCTCGGCGCCATCATCCAGCGCTGCCTGAAGCCGAACGGGATCGGGCTCATCCACTCCATAGGACGCAGCAATCCTCGCCGGCCGGATCCGTGGATCGCCAAGTACATATTCCCCGGCGGCCAGATCCCGAGCCTCGGCGATATGAGTGCCGTCTTCGAGCCCTTCAGGTTTTCGGTGCTCGACGTGGAAAACCTGCGGCTCCATTACGCCAGGACCTGCCGCGAGTGGCTGCGCAACTTCGAGGCCGTGACGGACAGGGTGCGGCAAATGTACAGCGAAGAGTTCGTGCGCACCTGGCGCTTGTACCTCGCCGGCTCCTCGGCGGCATTCCGCTACGGTACGCTGCAGCTTTACCAGGTGGTCTTCGCGCCGCGCGGCAACAACGACGTGCCGTGGACCCGCCACTACCAGTACGCCGGGTCGCGCCCGGAGTGAGCCGGTGCAGCATCGCGACGCGATAGTCGTCGGCGGTGGGCCGGCCGGCTCTACCTGCGCGTGGAAGTTGCGCCAGGCCGGGCTGGATGTGCTGGTCCTGGATCGCGCGGAGTTTCCGCGGACCAAGCTCTGCGCCGGCTGGGTCACGCCGCAGGTCGTGGAAGATCTCGAGCTCGACACGGCTGCCTACCCCGCAGGCTTCCTGTCGTTCCGCCGCCTCGAGTTCAACTGGCGCGCCTTGCGTTTCCGGAAGAAGACGCTGCAGCATTCCATTCGGCGTTTCGAGTTCGACGAGTACCTCCTCCGGCGGTCCGGAGCGGCATTTGCCCGTCACAGGGTCAGGCGGATCGAACGGCGGGGCGAGGGCTTCGCGATCGACGGCGAGTACAGTTGCGACTACCTCGTCGGCGCCGGCGGGACGAGCTGCCCGGTGTATCGGCACTTCTTCCATGACAGGAATCCGCGTGCGAAGGAACTGCAGATCGCGACCTACGAACACGAGTTTCCGTACGACTGGCACGATGAGGAATGCAGGCTCTGGTTCTTCGACGACGGCCTTCCCGGTTACGCCTGGTACGTGCCCAAGGCCAACGGCTACCTGAACGTCGGGCTCGGCGGCAAGGCGGAGAAGCTCAGGGAGAGCTCGCAGCGCCTGCAGGATCACTGGGAACGCCTGACGCGCAAGCTCGAGGAGAAGCGGTTGGTGAGCGGCGCCAGCTACAAGCCGAGCGGATACAGCTACTACCTGCGGGGCGGCGTCGAGACAGTGCGGCTCGGCAATGCCTTCATCGTCGGGGATGCCGTCGGCCTGGCATCGGTGGACATGGGCGAGGGGATCGGCCCGGCGGTGAAAAGCGCCATGCTCGCCGCCGACGCGATCGCGCGCGGCGCCGACTACAGCCTGCAGGATCTCGAACGCTACAGCGTGCCCGGTTTCTTCCGGCAACGGCGCGGCCAGACGGCGCACTGAGCGGGCGCAGTCGGCCGGATCAGGCGAGCAGGCGGTCCATCACCGCCGCGGCATCGGCCGGGCAGGTGCAGGCGTGGGCAGCGATGCCGATGCGGGCCGCCGCCTTCACGTTCCTCGGGTTGTCATCGAAGAACAGCACCTCTTCCGGCTTTACGCGGCAGGTGTCGACGACGTGCCGGTAGGCCTCCGCGTCCGGCTTGAGCAGCCCGGTGCGAAAGGAAAGGAACTCCCAGTCGAAGCGCCCGGCCAGAGCGCCCGCGACGTCCGGCCGCCCCCAGTGCGCCGCGTTCGTGTTCGACAGCAGCGCGCGGTGAATGCCGTCCGGGATCGAGTCGAGCAGGGCCGGCGTCTCCGGGTAAAGCGCCTCGGGCCAGGCGTCGAAGCGCTCGAGGAATTCCTGGCGGCTGAAGGGCAGGCCCAGCTCCTGGACCATGCGTCCTGCGAAGGCGGCGGCGTCGATGGCGCCGCGCTCGAATTCGCGGACGGACGGCGACAGCAGCCAGCGCTCCAGGAAGGCGTGTTCACTGCCGGAAATCCCGAAATTCGCGACGGGATCGCGCAACCTGAGCAGCACGCCGCCCAGATCGAATACCACCAGTCGGATGTCGGCCACCGGCCCTCCCGCGCGTCATCGCACCGCAACATGCAGGCGACGGCTACTCTTCGTCCTCGTCCTTCAGCAGGTCTTCGAAGCGGTGGGTCAGTTGCCGCGCCTTGTGATCGGGAATGCGGTACTGCCATCCGTCGACCCGCTCGTTGACGGCGGCGGCCTGCTCCTGCGGGTCGGGCGCCGCGGGCTCGGCGGGAACGCCGCCGGTTTCGGCCTCAGCCTCGCCGGCAGGCGGTCCGGCTTCGCCATCGCCCGCTTCCGGGCCTGTCGATGCGGTGGCGCCGGCTTCGCCCGCGATGTCCGCGCCGGACGCCTCGCCGCTGTCTTCCGGGGCTGCCGCTTGCGGCCGGGCCGCCTGGCTGTCCCCTTCGGCTTGCTCGCTTGCCGAGGCCTCGAGCGCGAGCCACGTCGCCGGCGCGTCCCCGTCCCCGGCCTGTTCCGAGCCTGTCTCCTGCCAGACGTCCATGTCGATCCGGAGGCCGCCGAAAGTCGCCAGTGAGAGGGTCACGGACGGCGCTGCGGCGTCTGCCGGGGCAGGCCGCACGTCATTGAGCCGCAGATTGCTCAGCACGCCGGCGATGCCGTTGGCGACCGAGGGATAACTGAGCTCCCGCCCCTCCGGAACGTCGGCAACCGAAAAATTCGTCTCCTCCGCCGATTCCTTCGAGATGTGGATGACCTCGCCATCGGCGTGCCGGATCTCGGCCATCCGGACGCGCGACGGCGGGATATCGACGATTTCCCGCTGCAGCCACTCGCCGGCGCCCTCCGGGGCCGGGTTGCGGTCGATCAGCCAGCTGGCCTCCTCGTCGGGCAGGCGCGCGTAACGGTAATCTCCCTGTGCCGGATCCCCGAGGATGACGGCTATGGGCTCCTCCCCGTCCGTGACACTCACCTCCACCAGCACACCGCCGCCCTCGCCGTCGGCCGGATCCGCGACGCCGAGGTGTTCGTACAGCTCGGGATTGGCCGTCTTCCGCTCGATCGTGCGGGCGTCGGCAAGGGCCAGCAGCAGCGAGCGCAGCGTCGGCGTGTCGGCGGGATACCCGTGCTTTTCGGGCACGACCCAGCGCCCGTTCTCGTTGCGCATCGTGACGGTCCCTTCGGCGCTGGTGACGGTTACCGCCACGACGTCGTTGAGCGCGCCCTTCAGTGCCGGAAGCAACAGGGAGGAACCGGTGGACGTGTCGTCACCGTTGCGATTCATCAGGAACACGGCGGCGAAGAGCACGACGACGCCGAGCGCCAGCAGCTTGACCGTGCGTGCGCTCACGCCCGCTGACTCCGCCTGTTCCGCCAGACGACGACCAGCACGAAGGCTGTCAGCAACAGCGGCACCAGGCCGATGTTGACCACCTTGAGGATCGTGCCGAGCCGTTCGATGTTGCGATCGAGGTCGCGCTGCACCGCGCGCAGTTCCCGGCGGATCTCGGCACGCCTGTCGATGAAACGGTCGATCTCGGCCTGCTGCTCCTCGGTCATCAGAATGTTGCCGACGTCTTCGCGCGCGGACTGCAGCTCCGAGAGACGCCGCTCCGTCTCCTCGAGCTCGCGTTGCAGCCGCTGCTCCGTCTCCTGGAAGCGCGCTTCCGCCCGTACGCGCAGCTGTTCGACCCGGGTGAAGGGCCTCGAGTAGCTCGCCCGGCTTCTCACGTCGATGAGATCGTTGCTGCCCGACAGGTTGTCGAGCGCATTGGTGACGAGCGTGCCGTTGTCGGCGAAGGGATTGGCCAGGGACTGTCCGAAGAAGTTCTGCACCTGCACCCAGAGCCGGTCACTCAGGATGTCGACGTCGGCGACGACGATGACGTTCGCCGCCTCGATGGCTTCCGCGAGGTGCCCGGCCGGACTGCCGGCTCCGGCTTCCCGGTCGCCGCCGGCCGCGGCATCGGCGTCGGCGGGTCCGGACCCGGCGTCGTCGGCGTTCCCGTTCGCCGGCGCTTCGGCATCCTCCGCCGGGCTGGCGATTTCGCTCCCTTCCGGAGCCTCGCCGTCTTCTTCGCCCTCGTCCGCCGCCGGGGGACCGTCGGGGAACGCGGTGGGGAACCGGCCGCTCAAGCGGGCCGCCAGGACGTACTGTTCACCCGTCGGCGCGAAGTCGTCGCGCAGCGCGCCCGGATCGGGCAGGAAGGTGAAGCGGCTGGCCGGCAGGGTCGCGGCGGCCGAGCTCGACGTGATCAGCGGCTCGAGCTCGAGGCTGCTTTCCTCCCGGTTCCGGACGTGCCCCGCCATGCCCAGGTTCACCGCCTCCAGGCCGCCGGTCACGACCGCGTCGGGATTCAGCTGACGGGCTGTTGCGCCGAGCAGTCCGAGGTGGCGCACGGGACTCCCGGTCCTGCCGGAGGAGATCTGCAGGGCGAGCTCGGCGTCTACCACGACATCGGCGGGCGAGTATTCCAGGCCCCACGCGTCGAACAGCGTCGCCAGATCGGAGCTCTGCCCCTGTTGCGGCATGCCCGCGGGCATGCCGGGCGGCGATGCGGCCGGATCGGCTTCGGCGAGCGGGTCGACGAAGATCAGCGCCCGACCCCCGCGCATCAGGAACTGGTCGATCGCATACAGGCTGGCGTCCGGCAGGTCCTTCGGCTGCACGATCCAGAGCAGGCCGATGTCGTCGTCGATACGCGCGAAATCGGTGCCGAGGTCCTCGATTTCGAAGAGCTGCTGCGCCTGGCTGTACACGACCCACGGACGGTCCATCTGCTGGGTCTGCGGATTGAAGTCCCCACTCATGCGCACTCCGGAGACGAGGCCGATCGTCGACCGTTCGGGCTGCGCCAGCGTGCTGATGAGCCGGGCGATGTCGTATTCGAGCAATTCCTCCTTGTCCGGCTGAAAGAACGCAATCACCTCCTCGTCGCCGATGGCGTTCGTGCCGGCCAGCCCGAGGTAGACGGGATCGGGTGTGTTGCCGAGCTGTATGCCCTGCAGGCGGAACTGCGTGGCGCGGTCCTCTTCCTCCGAAAACGGCTGCGGGTCGATCACGCTCAGCCGGATCT
>CAZTAE010000054.1:0-12418 GCA_964611535.1 uncultured Woeseiaceae bacterium | reverse complement strand
CTGCGTTCGCAGTCGATCGTCGTCGTCCGACCGTATGGGGCGGTGCAGTTCTGGTAGATCCTGTCTCTGGTCATGTTGATACGGGTGCAATCCAGAAGAGGCTCGCCATCCCTCATGACGAGGGGTTCGGTGATGTTGGTTGCGACAATGCCGGTCCCTTCAGCCAGCTTCAGTCTGAACCGAAGCAGACCGACCTCGGCATCTGCCGCCCAGAGGGCAGTTTCACGGTACTCACGCCCGCCGCGCGCATCCAGGTAGTAGCTGTTCGCCATGAACATCTTCTTCAGATCCGAACCCAGTCCCCCCTCTACGGCTGCTTGTGCCGCATCGCTCACTTCATCAAGCAGCTGCTTCCGGGCTTGCGATTTCGCCGTCTGCGGTTGCTCCGGCGAGATGTCCTCGGTGTCCCCTTGCCCGGGAGTCAGAAGGCCGATGAAGATCATGATGAACAGGAGGTCCAGCAAAGCCGTCAGCTGAACAACTGCCGGTCTTCTCCCGCTGTATACGGCTACGTCTGCCATTGAACCGGTCTAGGACAGGTAAACGGCAGTGAGTACGTCTTTGTAATTCTTGCTGTCGATTATCGTCCGTTCGATGCGCGGTTGCAGAACGCTTTCCGCCAACATGAACAATACCGCGAAGCCTATGCCCAGAATCGTCGTGTCCATGGCGACCACGAACGCTCCGGTGAGGGCTTGAGGCTCGAGCGTCCCGGAGGCACCGATCGTCTGACTCGATATCGCGAGAATGGTCCCGAGGATACCGAGCAGAGGAAATACCTGCACCAGGGTCGACATCATGCTGCTGTAGACCTCGATGCCAAAATAGCGGTTATCGGAGGAGCGCTCGGCGATCTTCCCTGCGTTCTCACGTACTATTTCCTTGGCTTTGGGCTCCACCTGAATCTTGTTGGTGATGAAACGCAGGGACGACTCGATCTTCTCGTGCAGACTCATGCTGGAGTCTCTGTCCGGCGCATCTACGAAGCCTTTTACCATGTTGTCCGTGGCATCTTTCAGACGGATGCCCTGCGAGCGGATCGACCACAGAATTGCGATGGCCAGACAGGCCTCGACGACGGCAACGATGTAGATGATCGTAGTGATCTGTCCGGTCAAAAGGCTGAATATCGGCATGGTTTCCCCCCAGAAGTCCGACAGCGCGTTTTAAACTGGTAGATTATTCGGAAAACGTGGCGTTTCGAGACGCCAGGTAACCGCACGCGTGCGTCAGGAAGCATAAAGAAAGTAGCAAAAGTATTGGCACCGTGTCCAGCGCCAGGGTGGTGGACACCGATCAGATCTCGAACGAGGTGCATGCAAGGGTCCTCACGATGACATCGCACATGATCGCCGTGATGGCTGTATCGTCGCTCGTCTCTTAGGCCGCTTGTCCGGGCGATAAAAGACGGGATATCGCTGATTTCATCCACCGTGGGTCGCGGTAGTATGTGCGAATGTACAAATTCGAGCTCCTGTGCCAGCCAGAACCTGCTTCGCACTGTGGCGATTTCGGTGGTTACCAGCCGCCTGTTCGTCAGCTGCCCGCACATCTATATATAGTCCGTCCTCAGAGGCGCTCTTTCGAACGTTGAAGCACATTCGCTCTTTATATCGAGATGCCTGCAAACCACAGGTCTGACATAAACTGTGAGATGCGATACGCTGTGCTGTGCGACTGGCGTTACATCACCGTGTTCCATGGGATGGCGTGGCTGGTATACGGCGCCGTGTACTACGCTGACGTGCGGCTCTCCCGTCCACCGGATTACTGGCAGGTGGTACTGGCGGCAACAGTGTCCGGCAGTCTCCTTTGCGTGCTGCTCGCCGTGGCGTACGCGACAGTACGGCAGCAATCCCTGTTGGTAAAGGTGGCGGTTGCGCTTGCGGCGTCGCTCCCCGTTGCTGTCCTGTGGAGCCTCACACGGCAATTGTTCTTCAACGACTGGTACGCTCAGGGTCAAGCCTCCGAACCGCTACTTTCGGTGAGGTCTACAGTGCACAGCCTCAATGCACTGCTCTTCTGGAGCGCACTGTACTTCTTCTATGACAGCTATCGGCTGGCGCGGGATAGCGAGATTCGCTCCCTGCGTGCCGAATCGCTTGCACGCGAGAACCAGCTGAAGGTGCTCAGCTACCAACTCAATCCGCATTTCCTTTTCAATGTACTGAATTCCATTGCCGCGATGTCTCTGAAAAATGACAATAGGGCAGCGCACGGTACGACGGTGAGATTGGCGGAATTTCTTCGTTATGCGCTCCACGGCGAGCCTTGGCGAAAAGTGTCGCTCGCCAAGGAACTCGAATGCGTCGAGCGGTATCTGGATATTCAGTTGTCGCGCTTCGAAGATCGCCTCGTTGTCCGTCACGACGTTCCCGTCGAACTGCTCTCAGCGAGGGTACCCAATCTGATCCTGCAGCCGCTAATCGAAAATGCGATCAAGCACACGATTGAATCCGGTCTCGAGTCTGTCCACATTGAGATCCGGGCAAGCACGAATCGTGGCAAGCTTTGTATCGACGTGGACAATTGGAGCGACGGGGCCACCTCAGGGCAATCGGCCGAGAATGGTGTCGGCCTGGGTCTGTCGAATGTCAGGGATCGTCTGAATGCCTACTACGGGGACACTGCGGCTATGGACACATACCAGACTTCCGATCGCTATTCGGTGCAGCTCATGCTTCCGCTCGAGCCGGTCCGTTAAATGGGAATCCGTTGCGCCATAGTTGATGACGAAAAGCTGGCCCGCGAAGGTTTGCGGATCCTGCTGCAACGCTGTGAGACGACCGATCTCGAAGTGGTTGGTGAAGCCAGAGACGTCATCGAAGCGGAGTCAATGATGCGTCGCGATCGGCCGGACGTGGTGTTTCTCGACATTAACATGCCGGGGCGAAGCGGCTTTGAGCTGTTGAATGGTGTCGATTCCGACCAGTGCCCGTTGATCGTGTTTGTGACTGCCCATCCCGAACATGCGGTTCAGGGATTCAACGCAAGCGCCGTTGACTATTTGCTGAAACCGGTGTCGGATCAGCGCCTTGCAGAGACCCTGCGCCGGGTCCGTCAACGTATCGCGGAGCGCAACGCAGTTTCGAGCAACCGAGCTATGGTGCGACTGTTGTCTGACAATCCAAGCGCGTCCATCAGTGACATTCGGAAGGTTTTCATTCGCGAACACCAACGGGAATCCGCGCGGATTCTGATCAATGACAGCGGCCGGCGCACAATCGTCGACGCAAACGACATTGTCTGCATCCGAGCGGCCGGCGATTACATGTGCGTGACGACGCTGCTTGGCGACTTTGTATGCCGCACGACTCTGCGCAAGTTGATGCACACGCTGGGGACGCAATGCATTCCCGTTCATCGTTCTGCCGCAGTGAATCCTGAATTCGTTCGCCAGATCGTGTCCATCGGCCGAAGCCGCTACCGGCTCGTAATGAACAATGGCGTTGCGCTGGAATCAAGCAGGCGATATCGCGCGTCCATTCGCCGCATCGCGGCGCGCCCCTCTGGATAATCGCCAGGCGCCACGTCCGCGAAAGTCCGTTCATGCGCCTCACGAGCCCTGCCGGCGCTAACCCGCTCGTCGCATATTATTAGCCGTTCGCCGTGTGCCGGCGGATCGCCGGTCCGACCGGCTGTAACATGCCGCTGACACGGGTTTCCGACGTGCTGGCTGATGTCTGTCAGTCCAGCTCCCAGCCGCTCATGGAGCCTCAATGGCAGTCAGCGAAATAACGGTCAACGGAGAGATTCGCCGAATCGACGTCGATGCAGACATGCCCGTCCTGTGGGTGCTGCGGGATGTCTTGCAGCTCACCGGCACGAAATACGGTTGTGGCCGTGGATTCTGCGGTGCCTGCACCGTGCATGTAGACGGGGAGGCAATGCGTGCCTGCATGGTGACGGCAGCGTCGCTGAATGGGCGTGAAGTGACGACGATAGAAGGGCTCGGCATCGGGCATCCACACGGCCTGCACCCGGTGCAATCAGCATGGATCGAGGCGGACGTGCCCCAGTGCGGCTTTTGCCAAGGCGGGCAGGTTATGCAGGCTGCCAGCCTGCTTCGTGCAAGCACTAACCCCACTCTAGAACAGGTTGATCAGGCGATGTCAGGCAACCTCTGCCGTTGTGGCACTTACACGCGCGTTCGCCGGGCCATTGCCATCGCCATGCAGCGCTTGCAGGACGAGGAGCCGTGAAGCGGCGGGAGTTCCTGAAGGTTGGAGTCGCCGCGGGCGGTGGCCTGGTGATCGCGCTGACCCTGCCGCCCACGGTATCTGGTGTGCGCGCGGCGGCGTCTCCGTCCGCACATGCGCTGAACATCTATCTGACGATCGCTCGAAGCGATATCGTGACTATTACCGCGCCCGTTCCGGAAATCGGCCAGGGCGTGCGCACGGCGTTGCCGATGCTTGTTGCCGAGGAACTGGATGTCGACTGGCGGCAGGTGCAGGTCGTGCAGGCGCCCGCATCCCAGGACTATGAGGGCCGTAACCAGCGCGCTGCGGGCAGCAACAGCGTTAGCGTGTACTGGGATCCGATGCGACGCGCGGGCGCAACGGCGCGCGACCTGCTGCGACGCGCCGCGGCGGAGATGTGGGATGTTGCAGATGCCGACTGCGCGGCCAGGGAAGGCCGTGTCGTGCACGGCCCTACCGGCCGAACGGCCAGCTACGGCCAGCTGGCGGAAAGAGCTGCGCGGCTGACGCCCGATCCGGACGTGCCGCTCAAGAGCCCCGGTGACTTCCGGTTGCTCGGTACGCGCGTGCATAACGTCGACACAATGCACATCGTGCGCGGCGCCGTGGAATTCGGTTCGGACGTCCGCGTACCGGGCATGCTGTTCGCGTCGATTGAACGTTGTGACGTGTACGGCGGAAGAGTCCTGCAGTTCGACGATACAGCGGCAAAGTCGATCGCAGGCTACATTCGGGCCGTGAAAGTAGCCTCCGTCGGCGATCCGGACCGGCCGTACGTCCGGGAAGGAGTCGCTGCAATTGCAAGCAGCACGTGGGCGGCATTCGAGGCGCGAAAGCGTCTCCACATCGTCTGGGATGAAGGGCCGAACGCGAACGAAAGTACTTCGCGACTGCACGATATCTGCGCACGGGCGTTGGATGAACCCGGCGTGACTGTGCGCGAGGACGGCGACGTGGCCACGGCAATCGGCAGCGCCGACAAGATCATGACAGCCACCTATCACTTGCCCTTTATCGTGCATACGCCGATGGAAACGATGAACTGCACGGCGGATGTACGTGAGAATTCGGTGGAGCTACACGTACCAACGCAGATGCCCGCCATAACTCAGAGCGCGCTCGCGAGCCGGCTGTCGCTGCCTCCTGAAGCAGTCAAACTGCATCCGTCACGGGTCGGCGGCGGCTTCGGCCGAAGGCTCAGCATTGACTTCGTTCTCGAAGCGGTGCACCTGTCTCAGGCGCTGCAGAAGCCGGTTCAGGTGAACTGGACGCGTGAGGATGAGATAGCGCAGGGGATGTTCCGCCCCTTCAGTTATCACCGCGTCCGTGGCGCAATCGACAAGGAAAGGCGCATCGTAGCTTGGGAACATCGTCAGGCGAGTACCTCACGCTATGCATTTCGCGAAGGCGAGGACCCCGCAGGTTCCGAGTTCAGGCCCGGCGACGTCCCCGCCGGACTGGTCCCGAACCTCCGGCTCGAATACCGTCTCGCGGAGTCCAACCTGCCTCGCACGATCCTGCGGGCGCCGGGGCACAATGTTCTGGCCTTCGTTGTCCAGAGCTTTATCGATGAGCTCGCACATCTGGCCGAAGCCGACCCACTTGAATTCCGCCTCCGGTTGCTCGACGCTGCTGCCGCGGACCGCTACGAGTACGAACGCGAAGACGATGAGGTTGAATATATCGACGTCGGGCGATTGCGCGCCGTGCTCGAGCGTGCAGCGACGGAAGCTACGTGGCGGACACGGTTGCCGGACGGACGAGGTCGCGGCATAGCATGCCACTACACGTTTGGTTCTTATGTCGCCCATGTCGTAGAAGTCACGGCGGATCCCCAGGGTCGACCTGACCGCCATCGTATCGATCGCGTCGTCAGTGCTGTCGACTGCGGCCAGGTCGTGAACCTTGCCGGGCTGGAAGCCCAGGTCGAGGGCAGTGTCATCGACGGTCTGAGCGCTGCGCTATATGGGGAAATCCAGATCGAGGATGGCCGCGTACTGCAAAAGAATTTCGACACCTACCGGCTGTTACGCTTCAGCCGGGCGCCTGACATCGACGTGCATGCCGTGCCGAGTCGATATCCTCCGACAGGAATGGGTGAGCCGCCATACCCACCCGTGGCGCCGGCCCTGTGCAACGCAATATTCGCAGCAACGGGCATCCGTCACCGCCGCCTGCCACTTGCGCGCGGACAAAATTCTCAGGCCGGAACAGGGTCATAGTCCTCAACTCGGCGAGGCGCTACGACTCGCCGTCGCGAGCCGGCTGTATGCCAGTTGTTCATCCGGCAAGCAATCCAGTCCCGGTTTCGCGTCGATGCCAGGCGCAGTGCGCAGACGCACGTGCAGTCAGTGCGTCACGGACGGCATTGCAACCCTGCTGCTGTCGTCGTCAGCGTCGAATAGCGAAATGACCTTGTCGGCATCGAGCACCCTCCCCTCGAGGAAATCCGAGTCGAATTGCCCGGAGACGCTGACGGTGTCGCCTTCCTCGATCTTCTGAAAGCCGAGATCATCCAGCGGATCGTACCCCAGTGTCTCCGTCTCTATCGTGATCTGCCGATTGCCCCTGTCGACTGTGAACTCGCCCTCATTTGGCTCGACGCTATTGACGGTCCCGCGGATAGTGGCACGATTCGCCGTGGGCGACTCTGGCGCGGCCCAGGAGTAGGGCATGTACCCGTCCCTGTCAGCGTCCGCGGCGCTTGCATGGAAATATGCGTTCAGGCTCTCGACGTACACGCTTCGGGCTTCGATGGTATCGCGTTGAAACAGGTTCTCGTCGACCTGTCCGTGCACCGTTACCCTGTCGCCGTCCATCAACGCATAGGCGTGACGGTAGGATTTCCAGTCGCCGATTTCGACGGTGATGGTCCCGTCTCCGTAATCCAGCGAGAAGGAGTCCGGAGTCGGAGACGCCACGGTGCCGCTGATGCTGATCCGGGTATCGTCCGGCTGAGCGTAAGGGTCAGCTGAAGAAACCGCATCGTCTTGCCCTGTCGCCTGTGTCGCGAGCAACGATCCCAATGTGATTGTGCTGAGCACTTGGAGACTGCGCACCGTCATCTCCCGATACGGATTGAGTTCGGCAATCTGCAAACACTGTGCCAATGCTCGACGCGGTCCTGCCGGTCGGGTCAACGATACGGTCACCAACCGGCAGTCCAGGGACAGGTTCAGGCGGCGGCAGCGCCAGGTTCAGCCGATGATCCGCCTGCTCGTAGAAAGTACCGGCGATGGAAACATTTTCAATCCCGCGACCGCCAGCGGTGCCGGCCTGGCGGGAACAAAAGTTGCATGAGACTCCCGTAGCCCGTGGAACGTCGAGTTCTGCGGGGAATCCGGAAACCAGTACCTGGAGGTTCATATGCCGTATATGACGACAAAGGCCGCCGCTGTTCCTGGAGCGGCTGCTGCCTTCTTTCTGCTTCTTCCGTTCGTCGCCGTGAGCGCCGAGACCCAGGAGGCCCAACAACAAGAGGCCCAACAAGGGGTCGGGATGCAGGAATCCTCGCAAGATATCGTGACGGTGGATCAGGAGGATCTGTACCAGGAGGGCATCAGTGTCGACAGCTTGCTCGGGGCCGAGGTCGTAGACGACACTGGCAATGAAGTCGGTGAAGTCGAGGATTTCGTCCTTGGTGGGGATGACGACCGGCTCCTGGGTGTAGTCATCGAGACCGGCGGCTTCCTCAATATCGGGGACAACCATGTGCTCTATCCTTTCGAACAAGCGACCATCGAAAGCAGCGAGCGGATAAAGGCAAACATCAGCAGTAGCACCGTCAAGGAACTGAGCCTCTTCAGGGACATCGAAGGCGAGCCGCTGCAGGGTGAAAGGTCGCGTGTGGCCGAGCTGATCGGCGGCACTGCTTACTCCGACGGCGAACCGTACGGCCGGGTCGACGACATCATCGTCAACAAGTCCGGCAACATTCTGGCGGTCGTTGTGCAACCGGATGTGGCCTACGACGACCCCAGCTACTACGCGTGGCCGTTTCTCGGCTATTATGACGACGACGTCTATGATGTGCCGGAGGACGAGCGACACTACTTCGGTGAGGAGCCGTTCGATCCTGATGCGCTGCAAAGTGCGGAATGACGGCCGATACGCCTGAGCAGTAACAGCCTCCGGCTGACTCCCTGTTTGCCCTTGCGCAGGCAGGGGTCCCGGGGGCTTACCCGCCGGCTTCCACTCTGCCGCATCCCTGCCAGAGGTTCCGTTCACTGCTGCGAAACAGACGCCTCTGAAGGGCGCCAGACGCGCAAGTTGTTGATGACCTCGACATCCGGCAGCGTGCGCCGGGCTACCTCGCCTGCACGTCGTTTTTCGGCTTCGGTCTCGACGAATCCGGTCAGGCGCACGCTACCGGCTTCGTATTCCACACGAACAGGCGCAGCCGCTACCTGCTCCTCGTCGAGCAACGCTGCCTTGATCTGCATCTCTGCCCGGACTTCCGCAGCGTCTTCCTGCTCCGGTTCCTGCACACTGGAGGTGGCGCAGCTACAGCACACCAGCAAGACCGGCAGCGCGATGGTCCACTTCCTATGATTCATCGTTCCGCTCACTCTGCAGTTTCCGGACCCAACCCTTGCATTCATCCGGTTCCTCTTGCAGGCCGGGCTCGATGAATGGCAGAACCGCTGTCACAGGACCGGCCAGTGCAGCCAGCGCGGCTGCTCCCAGCGAACGCGCGGCCAACTCGCCTGTCAGCAGATCGACTTCCGGTTGCTTCAGCGAGCCGGTAAAGGCGAGGGGAGAGTCCGCGGTCGGAAAGCTCGGATCCTTGGCTTCAGGAAAGAGGGCCAGATCGAGCGCTTCCTCGCCCAGGTCCACCTGTCCATTGAGAAAAAAGGTCGTATCGTTCGTGTCGATAACGAACTCCTCGATATCCAGTATGCCGTCGGTGCTGTGCAGGCTGGCATAGGCGCAGTCAATGCGCGCCGGGTTGTAGAGTCCGGAGGCAGCGAGTGCAACTTCACCTATGTCCAGCCCCGCCACTTCGACGAGCAGGGAATCGAGCTGTCCGCCTGTCATCAGCAGCATCAGTCCGCCGTCGGCTGAGCCGATGACGGAGGCGAGCGAGTCGCCGCGCACCCAGAATTTTCCCTGACCGCCGACGATGCCAAAGCTGTTAGAAGCAATACCGATACCACCCAGCATCTCGGACAAACTCAGGCCGCGGGCCTCGATGTCGACGAGACCTTCCAGGAGTGATTGTTGCGTACGCATGTCGATCCGCAGCGTCGCGTGGCCATGGGCGGTTTCCACGCCGACCGGCTCCGCAAGGAGGTGGCCATCCTGCAGACGGACGTTTGCCGTGACGCTGCCGAGGGGAATCCCCGCGGCATCCACGTCCTCGGCCGTGTAGTCGATATCGGCATTGGCCCTGCGCAGATCGGCAAAGTCGAAGGGCTGTTGCGGCAGTACATAGCGACTTTCCGTCTCGCTGCCGGCAACACCGTCTGGCTCCCCGTGCTCGTTGCCGCCCACGAGTCCGGTCACGTCATCGACATTCAGCTGGTTCGAGTGCAAGGAGGCCGTAACGGCAGGCGTCTCCGCTGACAGATCCACGAACAGGTCACCCTGCAGGTCGCTGTCGGCAAAGCGGGCAGCGAAATCCTGCAGCGATACCCGGTCGGGCTCATACGCGAAAACGCCTTCGACGTCGAAAGCAGGAAGAGAAACAGAAACGAACGGCTCCAACAGTGTCTCCAGCCGAGCAGGATCTTCTGCGCTGCCGGAGAACTCGAAGCTTGCGGCCTGTGGCGCCCAGGGCTTCACCATCTGCCCCTCGAGTCGTGCCTCGGTTCCGGCAAGCTCCAACTGCGTCTGCAGCTCGTAAGGGTCGCGCGGATCGCGTAACGCGAGCAGAGGCTCACCCCGTAACTCGAGCTGGAGGGGTGCGCCCCGGTAACGTCCCTCTGCCTGCACGACGAGTTCCCGCTCCTCGTCCGGCGCGGCCAGGCCGCTGCTCGCAAGCCTGACGGTCAGCTCCGTGTCGGCGTCCGCATTCTGAAACCGCAATCGTGTGTCGGCGAGAGAGAGCCGCCCGAGTCCCGGAAGCATGACGTCCCGGGCTCGCCGCCCCGGACGGGCTTCTGCGATCGCGAGATGAAGCTCGCCGCTCAGGCGTCCCAGATGCTCTTCCAACGGTGCCACGGCGTCACTGAACCGGCTCAGTTCCAGGTCTTCGACGCCGAGTGACGCTTGCACTTCCAGGGGGGATCGCACCCCACGCGCCGAGAGGGAACCGCGGACGGTGCCGCCGGCGACCCCGAACACTACCGGATCTACCTGCAAGCGGCTCCGATCCAGCAGTGCCTCCAGGTTCACCTCGTCCAGGCTGTACTCATCCGTGAGCTTCACGCGTTCCGCCGAAAGTTCCACCTCGACGTCTATCGCGCCCAATGCATCGGCAACGCCGTCCGATATCCACGGCTGAGCGCTGTCGGCCACGTCTTCCGCGGTTTCCTCAGACTCATTCTGTGGAATGGCCGTAAGGTCCAGCATCGGTCCTTCCACATCCACGGCCAGCCTCGGGCGCTCCCCTTCGAAATCGTAGACAGCGCTGCCCGAGAGCTGCGTGGCGCCGTACGAAAGCTCAAACTCCCGCACGGCCCAGCGGCTGGCCTCTTGCTGCAGCGAGCCCGACAGGCTGAACTCCGGTACCGGCGGTGGCGTAGGCCCGAAGGCAGGCAACGCCGGCAGTTCGTTGCCGCTGGCCGAAAAGGTCAGGCTGACACTGCGCTCTCGCAGCGCTTCTCCGAGCTGCGCGTCGAGGCGCGCCCGTGCGCCTTCAGTGTTTACCGTCAGTTGAACCGGATACCCTGTGCGGCCGGCTGCCAGTTCGGCCAGCGGTGGCGCAGAGAGAGTGGCACTGATGGGCGGGGCTTCCGCTCCCTCGAGCTCCAGGCCGACAGATGGCTCGCCCCCTGCAGTTGGAACCCGGAGATGAGCAACGAGTGCGATCCCTTCTTCTCCCATCCCCATCGCATAGAGTAAGCGGCTCTCCGGCACGGCCAAACGGGACAACAGCGCCACCGGCGTCAGTGGGAGCTGTCGATCGGGTATCTCCAACCGTGCATCGAGCTGCATGGCCATTTCGCCCGGTTGTGCCGACAACGGCAGCGCATCCGGCAGTGACGAGAGAGGAACCCGGGCCAGATCGGCTGCCACCCGGATCGTCGGTTCCTGTGCGGTGGTATCGACGGCGACGCTGCCCTCGAGTCCGGCGTTGCCGACTCGCGCCGCCAGGTCGCCCAACTGCACCCGACCGTTCTTTATGCTGACGTGACCTTCTATATCGTCTATATCGAATTCCCGCAGGCGCAGTGTCGCCACAGCGATAGCGAGCTCTGCGTCGATTCCTTCGAGGCGCGGCAAAGATACCGGCGTCGTCTCACTGTACTCGTCAGCGGCAGGCCGAAGCACGGCCAATCGTGCAGGGACGAGCACCTCGCTGTCGATGCTGGCCCGTACACGGAGCGGCTCGGCACCGGTCTCTACTTTGAAACGGCTCGTGAGCGCGGACTCTCCTGCCCGTAGTGTCGCATTGCCTTCCCAGCTTTCCTGTGCGGCGGTAAATGCACCGTCGACTGCGAGCGGCAAGCCCTCGTGAGACGCCCGCAGCTTCAGGACCAGCTCCTGAGGCCCTTCCACATCCTCCACAGGCATGAGTGAAAGGTCGCGCAGCTCGATCGCCAGCGACTCCGCCTCCTCATAGATGATCTTCCCGCCGTCAGCTCCGATCGTGACCGGGAGGCGCGGCGCTCGTTCCGGCTCGGGAGGGCCGGTCTCGATCAGCCAGTTCCACTCACCCTCTTCCGAGCGCTCTATCAGTACCTCCGGGTCCAGGAAGTGCAAGTCCGCGTAAGGAGGCCCATCCAGCAGTTCGACGGGATTGATCGACACCGAAACCGCGGAAGCGTGCAGCAACGGAACGTCACTGGCCCAATCCGCGTTGGCGAAGCGGACGTCTTCGGCATGCAGCGACAGCGGCCAGCCCCAGCGCAGGTCAAAATTACCTATCCGCAGCGATCGCTCGGTTCGTGCCTCGATCAGGGAGGCGAGCGGGTCGGCGATCAGTCGCCGGTCGAACAGGTCGATCACTGACAGCAGCAAGGCCATCAGCAGCAGTAATCCCAGCGGCACTGCAATCCACCAGGTACCTGCGCGCGGCCTGTCCACAGTCGTGCGAGTTCACTCCTCCAGAA
>CAZTAE010000053.1:0-12636 GCA_964611535.1 uncultured Woeseiaceae bacterium | reverse complement strand
CTGCCGCGGCGGTCTTTGCCGAGAAGGGCTTCCACGGCGCCAGCACGAAGGACATCGCCGAGCGCCTCGGCATCAAGCAGGGCAGCCTGTACTACTACTTCTCCTCGAAGGAGGAGGCGCTGGGCGAGGTCTGCCTGTACGGCATCGAAGACTACGTGCACCGCATGGAGGCGATCGCCGCGAGCGATCAGCCGTTCGAGGCCAAGTTGCTCGCCACCCTGACCTCGCACCTGTCGAGCTATCGAGAGCGGAACGAGGCGCTGAAGGTCTACAACGACGAGCGCCTCTACCTGCCCGAGGAAAAGCGCAAGGATCTGAAGCAGCTCGGCAGCGGCTATCGCCAGATGCTGGAGGGTATCTTCGAGGAAGGCATCCGCCAGGGCGTCATCCGCGACACCATCGACAGCCACTTCGCGGCTCAGGCCGTGATCGGCATCTGCAACGCCTGGGGCGATCTCATCGTGCGCGACCCGGAACTCGACGTATTCGACGTGATCCAGAAGTCCGCAGACCTGCTGCTCAACGGATTCTCGGAGCGGCGCAGGACGCCGCGGCAGCCCGCGGAGCCGATCGCCGCTCAACAGAATCACTGACCATCGAAAGGGAAAACCATGGCCGAACAGAAAGCAACCAACGTCACCTGGCACAGCGGCGACGTATCGCGCGAAGACCGGTACGAGCTCATGCGGCAGCAGGGCGCGACCATCTGGTTCACCGGGCTGTCCGGCAGCGGCAAGAGCACCATCGCCGTGGCGCTCGAGCGGGCGCTTTACGCCATGGGCAAGCTCTCCTACCGCCTCGACGGCGACAACGTGCGGATGGGGATCAACAAGAACCTCGGCTTCTCCGAGGAGGACCGCAAGGAAAACATCCGCCGCATCGGCGAGGTGGCCAAGCTGTTCAGCGACGCCGGTGCCATCTCGCTCTCGAGCTTCATCAGCCCCTACAAGGCCGACCGCGACGAAGTGCGGGCGCTGCACCGGGATGCGGGACTCAACTTCGTCGAGGTCTTCGTCGATTGCTCGCTCGAGGTCGCCGAGGAGCGGGACCCGAAGGGACTTTACAAGAAAGCCCGCGCCGGCGAGATCAAGAACTTCACCGGCATCGACGATCCCTACGAGCCGCCCGGTAAGCCCGAGATCCATCTCAGGACCGACGAGATGACCCTCGAGGACGAGGTGGCGGCCGTGATCGACTACCTGACGAAGCACGACATCATCCGCAAGAGGGTGTTCACGCGCGCCGAGGACCGGCAGGAGACGGCCGCGGCGGCGGGTTGAACGCGTCCGCGGCACAACCCGAAGACCATCGATTCGCAAGGAGCTGCAAGTGATCAAGCCTCACGGGGCGGATAGCCTCAACCCGCTGCTCGTGTCGGACGAAGACCGACGCGCCGCACTGCTCGCGGAAGCCGAAACGCTTCCTTCGCTCACCCTCAATTCCGCCGCTGCCGCGAACCTCGTGATGCTGGGCGGCGGCTATTTCACGCCGCTGACCGGTTTCATGAACCTGGCCGACGCCATGAGCGTTGCGGAAACGTTGCACACGACGGACGGGCTGTTCTGGCCGGTGCCTGTGCTGAACCTGACCGACGACGTCAGCGGAATCGACGGTGCACGACGCATCGCCCTGCGCGACCCGAACGTTGCGGGGAACCCTGTCATGGCCGTGATGAACGTCGACGCCATCGAAGCCGTGTACGACGAAGACATCGACGCGATGACCAGGCACGTGTTCGGCACGCTCGACGACGGCCATCCCGGCGTCGCCGTGTTCCGGGAGCTCGGCAGCTACTGCCTGTCCGGCGACGTCGAAGTGCTCAATCTGAGCTATTTCGCCACGGACTTTCCGGACACCTTCCGCACTGCCGTCGAGATCCGCAACGACATCGCCGAACGCGGCTGGAACAGGGTCGTCGCCTTCCAGACGCGGAACCCGATGCACCTGGCGCACGAAGAATTGTGCCGCATGGCCATGGAACGCCTGGAGGCGGACGGCATCGTCATCCACATGCTGCTCGGCAAGGTGAAAGCCGGCGACATCCCCGCGAACGTCCGCGACGCCTGCATCCGCAAGATGGTGGAGGTCTACTTCCCCGAGAACACGGTCTCCGTCTGCGGCTACGGCTTCGACATGCTCTATGCCGGTCCGCGGGAGGCCGTGCTTCACGCGATCTTCCGCCAGAACATGGGCGCCACCCACCTCATCGTCGGCCGGGATCATGCCGGCGTCGGCGACTACTACGGCCCCTTCGACGCCCAGACGATCTTCGAGGAACGGGTTCCCGCCGGGACGCTCGAGATCGAAATCTTCAAGGCCGATCACACGGCCTGGTCGAAGAAACTCGATCGCGTGGTCATGATGTGCGAGGCGCCCGACCACAAGCCCGACGATTACGTGCTGCTCTCCGGCACGCGCGTCCGCGAGATGCTGTGCCAGGGCATCGCGCTGCCGCCCGAGTTCTCGCGCCCCGAAGTGGCGAAGATCCTGATGGATTACTACCGGCTACAGGAAGCGAGCTGAACCGGACCGGCATCCGCCTCGCGATGCCAGGCGGAGTGCGCGGGGCGGGCTACGGCGTGTTCGCGTCGGGTCTGCGCTCGGAGGGCGGCTTCAGCAGGTGCTCCGGCAGCGGATCGAAAGCCTTCGAGAAGAACAGCGCGTTCAGGAACAGCTTGTTGGTGCCGTACCAGTAGCCGCGGAAGTTCGGGTTGTCCGCGAACAGGATGATGCTGCCCTCCTGCCGCCGCTCGGCGAGCAGCGCAGCGGTGCCCTCCAGGATGATCCGGTTCGCCTCGGACGTATAGCCCGAGAGCACCGGCGGCGTGTCGTAGGCGATGACCGTGGCATAGGGATTGACCGTGCGCTCCAGCACCTCCGTCGTGTTCTTGTGCAGCGGGACCGCCCGGCGCGAATAACCGAAGCCGAGCGGGTGGGTGTTGTCGAGATCGCCCGCGAAGATCGCGCCGCCGATCAGCTCCAGCGCGTCCCGGTCCTCCTTCGTCGAATAGGGGAAGCGATAGGGCTCTACGGGGATCTCGATCAGCGCGGGATCGTGTCCGGCCGGCGTTTCAGCAGGCTCTTCGGCCTCTTCCGGCGCCCCCGGTTCGGGACCGAGCGGGCCTTTGATCGGGTCGATGAAGTCCAGCACGCTGGCGTGCAGCCAGTGGGCGCCTTCGCGCAGGCCGACGACCGTGCCGCCTTCCGAGACCCACTGCCTGAGCCGCGGCAGGAAATCCGGCTGCCATTCGCCGTACTCGCCGCCGGGGAAGATGATGTGCGTGTAGCGGCTCCAGTCCATCCCGCCGAGGCCGTCGCGCTGGCGCAGCGTCAGCGGCACCCGCATCCGGAAGTCCATGAGGTGCCAGATTTCGCCCGCGTCGTAGAGGTTCGTATCGCCGCCGACGACGAGCAGCGCCTTCGGTTGCTCGAGCGGCCGGAAGGCCGGGCCGCCGAGGTCGACCCCGGCAGTGCCGATGTCGCTGCGTCCCGAGACGAGCGCGTGCACTTCGATGCCGTCTTCCGCCGCGATGGTGCGCATGATGCCGGCGATCTCGGCGCGGGTCTTTTCCTGCCGGTCGAAGGGCACGAGCACGCTGCCGCGCGCGAACTCGACCGCGCCTTTCGACGTTCGCGCGGTAAACGGCTTCGTCGCAACGCTCGCGAGAATCTCCTCCTCCAGGATGCGGTTGAGCGCCCGCGGAGCATAGTAGCCGGACCACTCGAAGGCATAGGCGTAGCTGGCCGTATCGGGCGCCGGAGCGACCGGCATCTCGGGGGCGGCCGCATTGCCGAGCAGGTTGTCATCGAACCGCCTCCCGGACAGCGGTGCATAGCGCAGATCGAAGGCCAGCGGCAATGTCCAGGTGGAGATGTCGTAGAAGGTCTCGTCCTCGAACTCGTGGACCGTCTCGAAGATGCCGCGGATCAGGCGGTACTGGGCCTGCTGTACCGGCACGATCCAGGCCTCGCCGGGGCGGAACGTGGTGCCGCCCTCGCTGATTTCACGCGCCAGGCCGTAGGCGCGGATGCGGTGATACTCCAGCAGGTCCAGGAAGTGGTACATCCGCGCCGGGTCGCCGGGTGCGGCGAACACCCACGCACGGACCGGCGCATCCGCCGCTTCCTGGAGCGCCGTGTCGTAGAAGTTCTTCTGGTACCGGAGGAGCTCGGGACGGAGGTCCAGCGCGCCCTCGATGCTCGCGAGGCTCGTGCGGAAATGCTTGCGGATGTTTTCGCGATAGGTGCGCAGCCCGACCGCCGTTTCCAGCTCCACGCCCAGCGCGGCCGCTGCCTCGTAAAGGATGCCCACGCCGCCGTTGACGTACGGGAAAGTCGAGCCCTTGCCGATGTAGTAGTTGTCGAATCGCTCGCCGTGAAAGTAAAGCCGCGCCTCCGAGTCGAAAAACTCTTCCGAATTGCGAACCACCTCCGCCATCAGGCGGCGGCCCTCATCCGTCACGAGCGGATTGGTCCGCGTGGGGATTCCGGGATGGAAGTAGTAGGTCGATTCGCTGCCCATCTCGTGATAGTCGACCGTCAGGTTCGGCCGCCATTCGTGCCACTTCCTCATCCAGGCTCGGGGCTCCGGCTGCGTCACCGGCAGCCACTGGCGGTTCAGGTCGAACCAGTAGTGGTTGGTGCGGGCAAACTGCCAGTTGAAGTTGTGCTCGAGATGCTGCGGATCGGGATTGGCGACTTCGCTCGAGTAGGCGTCCAGCCAGGCGATCCGCTGGGCGTGCCCGTCGGGATTGAAGATTGCGGTAATGAGCACGATGCTCTCCTCGAGCATCCGTTCGATGTTCGCGCCCCCGGCGGCCGCCAGGTGGTAGACGGTAGGCAGGGCGGCGTCCATGCCGCTCGACTCGGCGCCGTGGACGCCGTAGTTGAGCCACGTCACCACCGGCATCTCCTCCGTGACGGATTGATCGGCACCCGGTTCCGACAGGCGCAAATGCGCCCGCTTCAGCTCCTCGAGGCGGGCGTGATTCGCCGGCGAGGTGACGACGAGAAACAGGATCGGGCGGCGCTCGTGGGTATGGCCGATGATCTCGAGCGACATGCGCTCGGACTGCTCCGCCACCCCGGTGATGTAATCGACCAGCTTGTGGTGTCGTACCGGGGCGGCTCCCAGTTCATGGCCGAGGAAGGCTTCGGGCGTCGGCACGGACGGGTCGTAGCGGACGCCGGAGGGAAACATCTCGACATCGGCTTCGCGCACGTCGGCGGCAGCCGCCACGAACGGCCACACAGCTGCGAGCATCAGCGCGATGAGAACGGATTGCCTGCGGTTCACTCGTCTCTCCCCCCACGATCCGGCCACAAACGATACAGCGCCGGCGCTTGCTGTCCAACAGTGAAATTTCACTCAATCGGCCGATCACTGGCTTTCGGCGCTTGCTGTATCATGCGCGGAAATCGCATCCGGAGTGTCTTTCGCTTGGATCTCAGCGTCGTCATACTGGCTGCCGGACAGGGAACACGCATGCGCTCTGCGGTGCCGAAGGTGCTGCAGCCGCTGGCGGGCCGTCCGATGCTGCAGCACGTGCTCGACTGCGCGGCGGCGCTGGGCGCCGCCGATATCTGCGTGGTCTACGGCCATGGCGGCGAGGCGGTCCGATCGGCGGTTTCCGGCGAGCGGGTGCGCTGGGTCCTGCAGGCGGAGCAGCTCGGGACCGGTCATGCCGCCCGCCAGGCCATGGCGGAGACCCCGGCCGAGAACCGGGTTCTGATCCTGTTCGGCGACGTGCCGCTGCTCCGGCCCGCGACGCTGACGGCACTGCTCGAGGCCTGCGGGGAGCGCGACATGGGCGTCCTGACCGCCGAGCCGGAGGATGCCCAAGGGTACGGCCGCATCGTCCGGGAGGGCGGGCACGTGGCGCGCATCGTCGAGCAGAAGGATGCGACGGCCGAGGTGCTCGCGATCCGGGAAATCAACAGCGGCGTCATCTGCGCGCCGGGTGTGCGGCTCAAGCACTGGGTCGGGCGGCTCCGCAGGGACAACCGGCAGGCCGAGTACTACCTGACCGACGTCGTCGAGATGGCGGTGCTCGAGGGGGTAGCCGTCCACGGTGTGATGGCGGACGACTGGAAAGAGGTTATGGGCATCAACGACAGGAAGCAGCTCGCGCAGGCGGAGCGCGCGCTGCAGGAACGGCTGGTCGACGAGCTGATGGCGGCGGGCGTTGGTTTTGCGGATCCGGCGCGCGTGGACATTCGCGGCACCCTCACGTGCGGCAGGGACGTTTTTATCGACGTGAACACGGTGTTCGAGGGCGACGTGGTGCTCGGCGACGAGGCGAAGGTGGAGTCGAGCAATGTCATCCGCGACAGCCGCATCGGCGAGAGTACGGTCGTGCATCCGCACTGCCACGTCGAGGGCGCGACGACCGGCGCCGGCTGCGAGCTCGGCCCCTTCGCGAGGCTGCGGCCGGGTGCCGAGCTCGCGGACCGGGTGAAGATCGGCAACTTCGTGGAGGTCAAGAAGAGCACGATCGCCGCAGGCAGCAAGGTCAATCACCTGTCGTACATCGGCGATACCGCCATCGGCACCGGCGTCAACGTCGGCGCGGGCACCATCACCTGCAACTACGACGGTGCGGCAAAGCACCGCACGGTCATCGGCGACGGCGCCTTCATCGGCTCGGGCGTGGAGCTCGTGGCGCCCGTCGAGGTGGGTCCCGGCGCGACCATAGGCGCAGGCTCGACGATCACGAAGGCCGCCCCCGGCGACACGCTGACGCTCGCCCGCGCGCGGCAGGTCACCATCGAGGGCTGGAAGAAGCCGGTGAAGGACGACAAGGGCTGAGCTGGCCGGCTGGCGCGGCCGCCACGTCCCGCGCCTCCGCAATCCGGAGGTCCCGCCGTAAAGTGAACGGCGTCGCGTTCCGTGCGGCCGCTCGTTGTGGCGCCGTCGCGCCGTCGCTAGTATGGGCGGAGCAAAGGGAGTAGCGGTCTATGTGTGGAATTGTCGGCGCGGTCGCGGAGCGAAACGTCGTCCCCATCCTGATGGAAGGCCTCAGGCGGCTCGAGTATCGGGGCTACGACTCGGCCGGAATCGCCGTGGTCGAGGGGGACCGGGTCAGCCGGCTGCGCAGGCTCGGCAAGGTGCAGGAACTCCAGAATGCCCTGGACGAGCGGCCCTTGCGCGGGGACATCGGCATCTCCCATACGCGCTGGGCAACGCACGGCGTTCCCAGCGAGGTGAACGCCCACCCGCACATGTCGCGCGGCGACATCGCACTCGTCCACAACGGCATCGTCGAGAACTACCAGGAGCTGCGGCAGGACCTGGCTGGCTGCGGCTACGAGTTCGAATCCGAGACCGACAGCGAGATCGTGGCGCACCGCGTGCGATACCACCTCGAGCGTGGCGAGGACCTGTCGGCCGCGGTCCAATCGACGGTCGCCGAGCTCGAGGGCGCTTTCGCGCTGGCGGTGATGAGCGCCAGCGAGCCCGACAAGCTGGTGCTCGCGCGGGCCGGCTGCCCGGTCGTCATCGGCCTCGGTCTCGGTGAGAACTTCGTGGCCTCCGACGTGGCCGCCCTCCTGCCCGTCACCCGCACGTTCATGTTCCTGGACGAGGGTGACGTGGCGGTCGTGGAACGGCGCCAGGTGACGATCTTCGACCGGGACGGCAACCGGGTCGAGAGGCCGGTCAAGGAAAGCGAACTGACGGCGGACGCCGCCGAGCGAGGCTCCTTCCGGCACTACATGCAGAAGGAGATACACGAGCAGGCCCGCGCCGTGGCCCGGACGCTGGAGGAGCGCATCGCCAACGGCCGCGTCCTCGAGGCGGCCTTCGGCCCGGAGGCGCAGGACGTGCTCGATAAGACCCGCGGCGTGCACATCGTGGCCTGCGGCACCAGTTATCACGCCGGCCTCGTGGCCCGGTACTGGATCGAGCAGCTCTGCCGCCTCCCCTGCAGCGTGGAAATCGCCAGCGAGTACCGATACCGGACACCGGTCGTGCCGGAGGGCACGCTGTTCGTGACGATCAGCCAGTCCGGCGAGACGGCGGACACGCTCGCGGCGTTGCGTGCGGCCAAAGAGCGGAACTACGTTTCGACGCTCGCGATCTGCAACGTGCCCGAGAGCTCGATGGTGCGGGACTCGACGCTGGTCATGATGACCCGCGCAGGCCCCGAGATCGGCGTTGCCTCCACGAAAGCCTTCACGACACAGCTGGCCGCGCTCGCGCTGCTGACGATCGCGCTCGCGCGGCGCAACGGCCTCGAGGAGAAGCAGGAGCGGGCGCTTACGGCGCAGCTCGCGGAGCTGCCGGAGCTCATCGAGCGGGTATTGACGCTCGACGAGGCGATCGAAAGCCTCGCCGCGCATTTCGTCGACAAGCATCACGCCCTTTTCCTCGGCCGCGGGGTGCAGAATGCCGTGGCGATGGAAGGCGCGCTCAAGCTCAAGGAGATCTCCTACATCCACGCGGAGGCCTACGCGGCGGGCGAGCTGAAGCACGGGCCGCTGGCGCTGGTGGATGAGGACATGCCCGTGGTGGCCGTTGCGCCGGACGACGAGCTCCTGGAAAAGCTCAAGAGCAACCTGCAGGAGGTGCGCGCCCGCGGCGGCGAGCTCTACGTGTTCGCAGACCCGCGGGTGCAGTTCGGCGAGCGCAGCGGCATCCACACCATGCGCATGCCCGCGGCCATCCAGGACTTCCAGGCGCCCATACTCTATACGATACCGCTGCAGCTGCTCGCGTATCACGTCGCCGTGCTGAAAGGCACGGACGTCGACCAGCCGAGGAACCTGGCGAAGTCGGTGACGGTGGAGTAGCGCGGGCCTGCTGGCGTACGACGGTCACCGTCAACGCCGGACCTCCGCGGAGTCTTTGAGGGCCCGTCGCCCCTGCACGGCGGTTGCATCGTCGTTTGCAGGCAGACGAGCCATCACCCTTTCATCTGATAGCATCTCGTGCCTTGGCTTCGGCTTTCCCGGGAGAGGTCTTGCCGGAACGGAAATCCATATTCCGCCTCAAGAAGCGCCACACCGGCGGCCTCGACGCGGCGCGCCGTCGTCCGGATCCGGCGAAGCTCCTGCGGGCGCAGTCGACGGCAGGCGCGATCGTCGGGGGCCTGGGGGCACTCGTGCTGATGAGCGCCGTCTGGACCTACGCGGCGGTGCTCTCGGACCGGGTGTTCCCCTGGTTTTCGGTCGTGCAGGGCGCCGCGATCGGTCTCGCCGTGCGGCGCTACGGCCGCGGCATCGACTGGCGCTTCCCGGTGATCGCCGCGGTCCTGGCGTGGGTCGGGACCTTCCTCGGCAATTTCGTGGTGGCGCTTCCGACGACGATCGGGCAGCTCGGCGCCGGCGTCTTCGAGGTGCTGCGCGGGCTGACCTGGTGGTCGTTCGAGACGTTCTTCGATGAGGTCATCACGATCGTCGATCACATTTACGCCTTCTGCGCCGCCGCCATCGCCGCGTTCTGGTCGAAGCGGCGGCTGAACCGGCACGAGGTATACGCCTTGCGAACAATGAACGAAGGGAAGGACGGATGAGCGCCATCACGGTGTACGGCGACTCGAAATCGGGCAATTGCTACAAGATCCGGCATGCGTGTGCCGAGCTCGGTATCGACTACCGCTGGCGGGAGATCGACATACTCGCCGGCGAGACCCGCACGCCGGAATTCCTGACGATGAATCCCAACGGCAAGATCCCCGTGGCGGAGCTTGGCGACGGACGCTATCTGGCGGAGTCGAACGCGATCCTTTCGTGGCTGGCCGACGACTCGCCGCTCGCCGGCACGGACCGTTACGAAAAGGCGCTCGTGCTGCAGTGGATGTTTTTCGAGCAGTACAGCCACGAACCCAACATCGCCACGTCACGATTCATCGTGCGCTACCTCGGCAATCCGCCGGAGCGCCGCGAGGCGCTCGAGGAAAAGCGGCGGGCGGGCTACCGGGCGCTCGACGTGATGGAGGGGCGGCTGGCAGAAGCGCCCTGGTTCGCCGGCGATCGCTTCACGCTGGCGGACATCGCTCTCTTCGCCTATACGCACGTCGCCGACGAGGGCGGGTTCGACCTCGCGCCGTACCCCGCCGTCGGCGCCTGGCTCGAGCGGGTCGCCTCCCGCCCGCGCTTCGTGCCGATGGGGGGCTGAACCGGCGCCCGGCTTTCAGCCGGTGACGACGTTGTTCACCGGCACGGTCCGCGCGCCCGCGATGTCGGCAAGCTGGGCCGCGGTCAGGCGCTCCATGTCGTCCGGCGCCTCGCCGACGCCGACGAAGCACGGCGGCTGCCGGCGCAGCAGGTCCCAGTCACCGCTCTTCAGCACCCGGACGAGGTGCGCCATGTTGTTCCTGATCGCGTCGACGTACGGGTTCTGCCCGTCGTAGAGGACCTCGATGTAGCGGTAGGCCCGGTTGAACTTGGTGTAGAGCCGGTTGCGGGATACCTTCTGGTAGAAGATGGGCGTCTTCTTCAGGAGGTCGATCCCCGACGCGTAGCGCACGCGGTATTCTCCGGGCCGCGCCGGTTCCACCGCGACGCCCCCGATGACGAACTCCTTGTACAGCCTGTCCCGGCACTTCTCGAGGTAACAGCGGTCCGCCATCTGGGCGATCAGGTCGGCCGTTCCCAGGAGATGGCCGCAGATCGCGTCCCTGGGGTCGTCGAGCTCGATGTTGTCGAGCTCGAGCTCGTAGCCCGTGAAGTGCACGATCATGCTGGCGACGGCCACGTCCTTTGCGAGGCCGATGTCGGGCAGGTAGCGACGGAGGAAGTCGGCGCTCCGGGATACGTGATAGAGCGTGAATGCGGCGCCATTCTCGAATTCCCGGTCGCGCTCGGCGTGACGTATGTAGCCGGCGTCATGGAACAGGGACGTGATGATCGCCATCTGGGCGCGGCGGGAGGTGAGCCGGTCGGCGGGCTCGACGCTGCGTTCGTAGCCGGCGACCAGGCGAGCCAGCGTCAACGTCATGTCGAGCGTGTGCTGGACGTCGTGATAGGTCGTGTCGCAGCCCAGGTAGCCGGGAAACCGGCCGCAGAACAGGCGCTCGAAATCGTAGAAGGCGAGCCACATCTTATCGAAGGAGGCACCGGGGAAAGTCTCCGTGAAGAGCTCGTTGACGGCCGCGCGCACGGCGGCAGGGCTGCTCACCCTGACGGTATTGGTGACGTCGTAGTCGTTGCGGCGGTCCTGCGACAAAATCTTGTTTTTGTTGTATCGAGGCCCTGGCGTGCCGGGTGCGGCGTTCATTCCGTTATCCCTCGACGGGCCGGAGCCCGCGCGGACGCTTCCATGATACATGAACCTGTCTCATCATTGTCCGTGACCGCGACCCCGCCACGGACAATGATGAGACAGGTTCCTTTGCCCGGATCGGGCGCCCCGGTCCATTTACCGTAATATGTAATGTAACACCGCCGCGAAGGGTATCGCTCGCTGCCGCGTTTCACGTTGTGCCCCCGCTCCCCGGGTTGTCCGCTACAGGTCGAACTCGGCGATGACCGGGGCGTGGTCCGACGGCCGCGGCCACCCCCGCGGCTCCCGGTCGACGTAGCTCGCCGTGCAGCGGCCGGCGAGCGCCGGGCTCGCGAGTATCAGGTCGATACGCAGGCCGGCGTTGCGGCGGAACCGGCCGGCGCGATAGTCCCACCAGCTGAACGCCTTCTCCGGCTGCTCGAAATTGCGGAAGATGTCGACCAGCCCGAGCCCCAGGACGTCCCGCAGGGCGGCCCGCTCCGCCGTGCTGCACAACACCGCCTCGCCCCAGGCCCCGGGGTCGTAGACGTCCCGGTCCTCCGGCGCGACATTGAAGTCCCCCAGGACGACCAGGTGCCGGTGCGCCGCCATCTCCGCCTGCAGGTACGCCTTCAGGGCGGCCAGCCACCCCAGCTTGTACTCGTACTTCACCGATCCGATCCGCTGGCCGTTCGGCACGTAGACGTTCACGACCCGCAGCCCGTCTGCCGTCGCTGCCAGGACCCGGCGCTCGGGATCGTCGAAGTCGGGGAAGTCCATCACCGGGTCCAGTAGCGGCCGGCGGCTGAGGGTGGCGACGCCGTTGTAGGTCTTCTGACCGCTGGCGATGCCGTGATAACCGGCGAGGCGAAACTCCTCGGCCGGGAAGGCGTCCGTCAGCTGTTTGATCTCCTGCAGCGCCAGGACGTCCGGTCCCGCCGCGGAGACCCACTCGAGGACCTGCGGCAGACGGATCTTGAGCGAGTTGACGTTCCAGGTCGCAATTCTCATGCGGCCTTGCCGATACCCGTCTGCCGCAGCAACGCGTCGAGCGTGGGCTTGCGGCCGCGGAACGCGACATACGCCTCCATGATGTCCCGGCTGCCGCCGATCTCGAGGATTTCGGCGCGGAATCGCGCTGCCGTCTCCCGGTCGAAGATTCCCGCTTCCTCGAAGGCGCCGAAGGCGTCGGCCGCCAGCACCTCGGCCCACTTGTAGCTGTAGTAGCCGGCGGCATAGCCGCCGGCGAAGATGTGCGAGAAACTGTGCGGAAGCCGGTTGTACTCCGGGTGCCTGATCAGCGCGACTTCCTCCCTGACATGCCCCAGGATCTCGAGGGCGCGGGATCCTTTCGCCGGATCGAATTCGGCGTGGATCCGGAAATCGAACAGCCCGAATTCCAGCTGCCGCAGCATGGCCAGCGCGGCCCCGAA
>CAZTAE010000052.1:0-12735 GCA_964611535.1 uncultured Woeseiaceae bacterium | reverse complement strand
AATACCCGAACAGATTCGCGGCAAAGATCGCGACGATCGCGACAGGTGCGACGAAGCGCACGAGCAAACGCCAGATCAGGAACGCCGTCTCCTGTGTAAGCCCGAGTTCCGAACGAATGGAATCATGCCTCATCATCCAGCCGGCGAACAGGGCGATGAGAAGTCCGCCGGTCGGTATGAGCACGTTGGCGGTCGTGAAATCCATCAGGTCGAAAATGCCTTTCCCGGCGAACAACGGAAAGTGGTCCAACGGCGTAAAGCCGGCCAGGACGTTGAAAGAAAGCAGGGCCAGCAGACCGCAAATCCAGATGAAAAGCCCCATGCCGATGGTGACGGGAACGCGGCGCGCACCCCGCAACTCTTCGAGTCTCGAGACAGACGGTTCCAGCATGCCGATGCTCGAAGTCAGCGCTGCGATCGCCATCAGCAGGAAGAACAACGCCCCGAACAGTGCGCCGAGCGGCATTTGCCCGAAGGCGATGGGCAAGGTCACGAAAATCAGGCCCGGGCCCTCGCCGGCCTGCAGCCCATAAGCGAACACGAGGGGAAAGATTACCAGACCCATCACGAGGGCAATCCCGGTGTCGGCAATCGCGACCGTTGCCGAGACGCGAGGTATCGAAACGTCTTTCGGAAGGTAGGCGCCATACGTGATCAGCGCCCCGACCGCGACGTTCACCGAAAAGAAGGCCTGGCCAACGGCCATCAGGACCGTGGCCGCGGTTACCTTGCTGAAATCCGGCCGGAACATGAACTGCACGGCCCGTGAAAAATCGGCCGTGAATGCGGAATAGATCAGCAATATCAGGAGAATGAGCGCCAGTCCCGGCATCAGGTATCGCACGGCTCTCTCCAGGCCGCTGCGTACGCCGCCGGCCACGATGACGACCGTCAGCAGCATGAACAGTCCCTGCGAAGCGATCATGCGAACCGGATTCGCCGTAAGAGCCGCGAATCCGCCGGCGGACTGCTCGGCGCTGTACCCGTGGAACGCACCGCTGATCGCGCTGATCGCGTAGTCGAGCGTCCAGCCGGCCACCACGCTGTAATACATCAGGCCGACGGTCGGCGTGATTATCGATAGCCAGCCAAGGCCGTGCCAGAGTCGGCTGCGCCGGTTCTCCGCTGTCAGCCGTTGCATGCTGCGCACCGGACTTTGCGCCCCGCGCCGGCCGATGGACAGCTCGGCCATCAGCAACGGTACGGCAATTACGGCAATGCAGACGCAGTAGATGATGACGAACGCACCGCCGCCGTTGACGCCGGTGATGTACGGGAATCGCCAGACGTTGCCGAGCCCGACTGCGCTGCCGACAGCGGCCAGCAGAAACGTGCGCCGCGAGGTCCAGGTTTCGTGCCTGAATTCCGGGGCAGAAGCGGTTGCCATAACGGACTGATCCGGACTTAGAGGGAAAGACTGGCCCGGCGCACGCGACTCTTCATCGGCCCGCCCCCGGTGGCTTGACGGTTACTGTTGTCCAAGGAAATCCTGCAGCCGGTCCATGGCCTCGTCGATTCTGTCGTAGGATTCCGCTCCGAAGCACATGCGGAGATGGCCTTCGCCGGCCTTGCCGTAAAAAGAGCCGGCTTCCGTGACGACATGGGTGGCATCCAGTATTTCCTCGGCCAGTTGCGCCGCGGGCTTGCCGAACGAACTGATGTCCGGAAAGGCATAGATGGTGCCCTCGGGTCGCGGACAGACAATGCCGTCGATTTCATTCAGCCTCCGGCAGATGAGCTCTCGCCGGCGGTCGTCTTCCCGGAGCATTTCGGCGAGGCAGTCCTGCGGGCCGTTCATCGCGGCGTAAGCGCCTTCCTGGATGAAAACGTTGACGTGAGCGACGTCATTTACCGTTACCTTCATCAGCGCCGGCATGAATTCCTTCCTGCAAACCGCGTAACCCAATCGCCAACCATCCATTGCGAATGCCTTGGTATAGGCAAAGAGGCTGAACGTCCGGTCCCGCATTCCCGGCAGTGCGGCGATGCTGACGTGTTCATTACCATCGTAAGTTATCTGGTCGTAGACTTCATCGCTCATGACCAGTAAATCGTGTTTGATTGCCAGCTCGGCGATGACGCCGAGTTCCTCGCGGCTGAAGACCCGGCCGGTCGGATTGGCCGGATTCACGATGCAGATCATGCGCGTTTTGACGTTTATTCGCGCTTCGATGGCCTTGCGGTCGATACGAAAGCCGTTCTGCCGATCCAGCGGCGCGGTGACGACCTTGCCGCCAGCCAGCTCTATCTTATTGATATGCTGTGGATAATAGGGTTCCAGTAAGATGACTTCGTCACCATCGTCGAGCGCCGCCATCAATACGGCATACGCGCCATGAGTCAGGCCGTTGGTGATCAGGACCTCCTCGGGCGAAGCGTCGATCTTGTTGAATGATTTCAGCTTGCGGCAGATGGCTTCGCGCAGCCTGCGATCGCCGGCGAAGTCGCCGTAATGCACGATACCCGCATCAAGGGCCTTTTTTGTGGCCTCCTTGATATGAATCGGTGTGTCGAAGTCCGGCCGTCCCACTTCCAGGTGGATCACGTCTTCACCCTTGGCGACCAGAGGCATTGCTTTCTCGTACATGCCAAAGCTCTTGGGTGAACTCTGGGAGATCCTGTTCGCTGGCCACTTCATGTTGCCCCCTTCGCTGACTGGGTTGCCATTCGACCCCGTTGATCCGAAACCGTAAAATCACTAGGATCCATTAACCGACACTGGTTGATGCTTGTGACGCTTCCGGATCCGGAACATGCCTGCGACGCTCGCTGATGGTCCTTCACTCGACGAAATGCGCGCGGCGCGCACGCGTCTCGCCCCGCATGCCGTTCGAACGCCACTCCTGCGTCTCAATTGTCACGATATTGCGAATGAAATCTACCTGAAGCTGGAAAATCTCCAGCCCGTTGGCTCGTTCAAAGTCCGGCCGATGGGCAACGCCCTGCTGACGGCCGACGCGAAACTCCTGCAGGGCAGTGGCTATACGGCAAGTTCCGGGAACTCCGGGTTCGGCCTGGCTTGGATGGCACGGCGGCTCGGCATAGCCGCCACTGTTTATGCGCCCGATTCCGCGCCGGTCACCAAGCTGGAACGGATCAGGGAATACGGCGCACGGGTTCAGACGATGCCCGACGAAGACTGGTGGCAAATTGTCCAGAACTGCGGTCATACGGATGATCCCGGCTTGTATATCGATGCGGTCAGGAGCATTCCAGCCATGGCGGGCAACGGAACGATCGGGCTCGAAATCCTTGAGCAGCTTCCCGACGTCGACACGGTCATCGTGCCGTTCGGCGGCGGCGGCGTGGCGTGCGGCATCGGCTCGGCGCTTGCCGAGCTGAAACCGGAGACCCGGCTCATCGTCGCTGAAAGCGACGCGGCTGCTCCGCTCAGTGCCGCATTCGCAGCGGGGCGGCCTGTTGAAACCCCCGTCACACCATCCTTCATATCCGGGGCGGGTGCGCCCTTTGTACTGGAGGAGATGTGGCCTCTCGTGTCGCGCCTGGTGCACGGGACCACCGTCGTGCCGGTCGCAGCGGTGGAGGACGCGATCCGGCTTCTTTCCGTCAACAACAGGGTCGTTGCCGAAGGAGCCGGTGCGATTTCCGTGGCCGGTGCTCTGGCAGAGGGAAGCGCCATGGGTAAAACGGTGTGCATCGTGACCGGCGGTAACATCGATCCGCGGACGTTCGCCAGGATCATCGGAGGGGCGTCGGCCTGAAACGGTGTGATGGCGGACATGAGCTTCCTGTGCTGGCACGGGCATCAGACAGGCGACGAGTCGGGTGAATGCTCGCCGGGAAGCAGTTTTCCGGGGTTCAGGATATCGTGCGGATCGAGGGCGGCCTTGATGGCCCGCATCAGGGTGATCGCATTTTCGCCGAACTCGAGTTCCAGGAACTTCTGCTTCCCTATGCCGATGCCGTGCTCACCGGTGCACGTGCCGCCCATTGCGATGGCACGCCGTACCATTCGTTCGCTGAGTTCCTGAACGACCTGGTATTCGGACGGACTTTCGTCGTCGACCAGGAAGACGTAGTGAAAATTCCCGTCGCCGATGTGGCCCAGCAGGAAGGTCGTCATATCGCCGCTTCTCGCCACATCGTCGCGGGTTTCCCGTATGCAGTCGGCGAGACGCGAAATCGGCACGCATACATCCGTCGCGTAAAGTCTGGCACCGGGCCTGACGGCCATCGCGGCGTAAGCCGCTGAATGCCGCGCGCTCCACATTTCGCGCCTCTCCTCTTCAAAGGCCGTCCATTCGAACTCGGAGCCGCCGAAATCGGAACAGATGCCGGCGACGGTTTCGGCCTGTTCGCGGACAGAGGCGTCGCTCCCGTGAAACTCCAGAAAGAGTGCGACTTTTGCCGGATACGCGGTCCCCGAATAGCGGTTGATCGCCTCCATCTGGGCCGCATCCAGCAGTTCTATGCGGGCGATCGGTATGCCGTACTGGATCGTCTGCATCGCCGTGTTGACGGCACCATCGACGTCGTCGAAATAAACTCGCGCCGACGAAACGGCCTCCGGCCTGCCGTGCAGGCGCAGGGTCAGTTCCACGATGATGCCGAGCGTGCCTTCCGAGCCGATCAGGAGCCGCGTCAGGTCGTAGCCGGCGGCGGACTTTCGGGCCCGATGGCCGGTAGTGACGATGCTGCCGTCAGCCATCACGGCGGTCAGGGACAGAACATTGTCTCGCATCGTGCCGTAACGGACTGCGTTGGTACCGGAGGCCCGTGTCGCGGCCATCCCGCCGAGGGAAGCATCGGCGCCGGGGTCGATGGGAAAAAACAGGCCGGTATCGCGCAAATGGCGATCGAGCTGTTTCCGAGTGACACCGGCCTGCACGGTGCAGTCCATGTCCTCCGGGCTGACACGCAAGATGGCGTTCATGCGCGTCGTGTCGAGAGCGATGCCACCGTGTCGGGCGACTGTGCCGCCCTCCAGCCCGGTGCCAGTCCCGAACGGCACCACGGGAATACGATGACGGCTGCATATCGCGACGATGCGTGATACCTCCCCGGTGTCGGTGGCGAAGCACACGGCATCGGGCAGTTTCCCCGCGTGCCAGGACTCGTCGTGGGAGTGTTGCTCGCGAATGGCATGACCGGTGCTCAGTCGGTCGCCCAACAGCGCCTTCAGTTCGTCGAGGGCGGTCTCGAGATTGCCGGCATAGTCGTTCATCGTGAGGCTCTGCTTGTGGATGGCTGTCAGCTGCTCTGCTACCGTACAGCAACCATTCGGGTAAGGGGAGACGTCGAGTGCCGGATCGTGGGCTGGCGAAGGCAATCGGCCCCGGTGTCCTTTACGCCGCGACGGCGGTTGGTGCTTCGCATCTGGTGCAATCGACGCGCGCCGGCGCGAGCTACGGACTGGCTCTGGTTCTGCTGATCCTGCTCACTTACATCGCCAAGTATCCGGCGTTCCGTTTCGGCGCCCAGTATGCCGGTGTCACGGGCAATTCCCTGCTGCACGGTTACCGCCATCAGGGACGCTGGGCCGTCGCGCTTTACATCGTCATTGCCCTCGGGACGATGTTTGCCGCCGTGCCGGCCGTGACGCTCATCACGGCGGGTCTCGCCAAAGCTGCTTTCGGTCTCGAGGCCGGTACGCTCGTCATCTCGGCCGTCATTCTGACGGGCAGCACGGCGCTCCTGATCATCGGTGGCTACCACTTGCTCGACCGGCTGGTCAAAGTGCTGATGGTGGCACTGAGCATTGCGACCGTCGTCGCGACGGTGCTGGTCCTCCCCAATATCGACTGGGCGGTGTCCGGAGCGATCGTGCCGGCCGAAATCCGCACAATTGACGTGTTCTTCATCGTCGCATTGCTCGGCCTCATGCCTTCGTCCGTCGACATCTCGGTGTGGCACTCGCTGTGGTCCGTCGCCAAAGTCCGGGACAGCGGACATCGGCCCGCGCTGAACGAATCCCTCGGTGATTTTCATATCGGTTACTGCGGTGCGTTTGTCCTGGCTATATGCTTCGTGTTGCTCGGCACGGGCGTCATGCACAACTCGGGCCTGCAGTTCGCAAGCGGCGCCGCCGATTTCGCGACCCAGCTCATCGACCTGTACAGGAACACGCTGGGAAGCTGGAGCGGACCGCTGATCGGTCTGATTGCCGTGGCCGTGATGTTTTCAACCGTTTTGACGGGCCTCGACGGCTATCCGCGGGCAGCGGTCAGTCTGGCCAACATTTTCGCTGCCGGCGAATCGGGAGCGGCGCAGGTGCAGCTCACCGAATCCGTCAACAAAGCCGTGTATGCAGCGACGTTGATACTTCTGGCCCTCGGTTCCATGCTGATTTTGCACCTTTTCGTCACTTCGTTGCAGCTCATTGTCGACTTTGCCTCGACGATCGTGTTCCTGTTCGCTCCGGTGGTGGCGTGGCTCAATCATCGGGTGATGACGAGCCCGGCGATCGAAGCGTCCGCACGCCCGGGTCGTGGCTTGCGGGTCCTGAGCGTTATCGGTGTGGTCTGGCTGGCCGCCTTTGCCCTCTACTATCTCTATCTCAGATTGGCGGTCTGAGATTGGACGCTCAGATCCCAAGCTACTGATTGACGGGCAGATTCAGCCTGGAGCGATCGATGATCCGGCCGTTCTTGATCACTTCGACGATCTGCCGGGCGTTGCGGATGTCCTCCGTCGGATCGGCAGACAACAGCACCAGGTCGGCAACCTTGCCTTCTTCGATCGACCCCATGTCACGTTCCCGTCCCAGGAAGATCGCGCCGTTCAATGTCGCGATGCGGATGATGTCGGCAGGCGGAATGCCGGCATCAGCCAGCAATTCGAGCTCGCGATGCAGGTCAGGCCCCGTCGACTGGTCCGTGCCGGCCACCAGTATGCCGCCGGCCTCGTTGATCTTGCGCAGATTCTCCTGGGCGATCGAAGTCATGATCTGCATCCACCAGGTCCACTTGCGCTCCTGATATTCCCGGCGCTTCTCCGTCTTGAGTATCTCGATTTCCTCCTGCGTCAGCGTCGCCTGGTACAGCGGCTGATCGAGGTATTCCGGATGCTCGGCGAGTCGGCTGTAACCTTCGCCGATAGTGAGCGTGGTGACCATCGGTATCTTCTTGGCGGCCATCAGCCGTGCGAAGTCGTCGGTGATCGGTCCCTGAATGACGGGATGCGCGATCGTATCGATGCCGGCAAAGATCGCCTGCCGGGCACGGTATTCGCTCGACGTGTGTACCGTCGTGCGTATGCCGCGGTCGTTGTAGTACTGGATGATGCGCTGCATCAGGTCCGGCGGCAGGATGGGGATCATCGGTCTCGATCCCCAGCCGCGTTCCTCGTACGTCAGTTTCAGGATATCCGGTTCGGTCTCGATGTGCGCGTCGAGCGCGGGAATGGCTTCCGGCCAGCTGTCGACGTATGTCGCGCCTTCGCTGCTGCCGTGACTGCCCGGGTAGGTGACGATTCCGCCTGTCGCGAAAATGCGGGGACTCGTCAGTTCGCCGCTGCGTTCCGCATTGCGCAGGCCGAGAATGTAGCCCGGCATGTTCCCGGCATCGTAGATCGACGTCACGCCGGCGTACAGGTAGCTCTGCAGTGCCTGGATGCCTTCTTCCAGTTCCTCGTTGATGCTCGTGAAGCCATCCGGACCGAGCTCGACGCTGCCAGGCAGATGGATGTGCATATCCATGAGGCCCGGCATGAGGAACTTGCCGGAGCCGTCGATGCGGCGCGTCGCGCGCGGCAAGTCCGCCGAGCTTCGGGTGACAGATGCGATGCGGTCGCCGTCGATCAGCACCGCGGCATCGGCGGCTGGCGGCCGGCCGGTGCCGTCGATGACCGTTACATTGTCGATCAGCAAGGTATCCGCCGCGGCGGGCAGCGAACAGCAGAATGCGGCGAGAACCCGCAGGCAATGACGAAGCGGGATACTGCTGCGGATGGTCACGGCCATGTGCGCGTCACCTTTGCTGCGCTTTGAAGACCACGCCGTCGCGCATGATGAAGCGCACATCCAGTACTGCATCGATGTCTTCGAGCGGGCTGTCGGCCATGGCAACGATATCGGCCGCTTTGCCCGGCACGATCGATCCGGTCGTATCGGCAAACCCGCCGGCGACGGCGGCGTCGATCGTCCCCGCCCGCAGGGCTTCCATTGCCGACATGCCGACGCGGACGTATTCGACGAACTCGTTGGCGTTTTCGCCGTGCGGCGAGACACCGGAATCGGTGCCCAGCGCGATGTTCACGCCCATGTCGTGGGCCAGTCGCGTCATGTCTTTTGGCTGACGCCCGAGTCGCAGGAGTTTCTCCATGATGGCCGGAGGCATGTCCTTGAACGGACCCTGCCGCATCTTCTCGGGCGTATCGCCGACCGCGGTGATCGGATAGACGGTCGGTATCAGCCAGGCGCCGGTCTCGTTGAACAGCTCCATCGTATCGCGATCGGCCCACATCGCGTGCTCGATCGAATCGAAGCCGGCCCGCAGCGCGGCCTCGATGCCCGCTGCCTCGTGCGCATGCGCCGTCACCTTGCGGCCGAGTGAATGTGCGGTGTCGGCGATGGCCCGCAACTCCTCGTCGGTGAATTGCTGGCCGGTGCCCGTCGCGGTCTCGCTCAACACGCCGCCGGTCGCGGTGACCTTGATCACATCGGCGCCGCGTTTGACCTGATGGCGCACGGCCCTGCGGCAGTCGTCGGCGCCGTCGCACACGCCGGTGGAGGGCAGGGCATCCAGCACTTCCCCGCGGAACCCGTGCACGTCGCCGTGTCCGCCCGTCGGCGTGATGGCTTCGCCCGCCGCGACGATCCTCGGTCCGGCCACCTTTCCGGCCGTGATCGCGTCCCGGAGCGCGAAGACGGCCGTTCCGTCGGAGCCCAGATCGCGGACCGTGGTAAAGCCCCCCATCAGCGTGCGTTTCGCATACATCAGGGCCGTCAGCGCGACGTCGCCATCGGTCATCGTCACGTAGTCGAGCTTTCCGCTCGAGCCGGCCTGGCCGGTGAGGTGGACGTGCAGATCGATGAATCCGGGCATCACGAAAGCGTCCGACAGATCCATGAGACGGACCTCGCCCGCGCCCTCGAGAGTGTCCGCCCTTACGAAACCGTCCCGTATCTCGAGGATCTTGCCGTCTCGCACGATCACGCTCTGCCGAGTCGCCGGCGACTCACCCGGAACGGCCAGGAGCGTGCCGGCGTGGATGATGGTCGTGCCGCCGGGGACGGCGAACGGCGGCGGCCGATCATAGTCGGCGGCGCCGGCCCGGAGCGTTGTCAGGCTGGCCAGGAGCGCTGCGACCAGGACCGTGAGCAGGTGGCGTGGCCGGATATCTCCCGACAAGGAGCGGTCGTTCATCAAGTGCGGCCGAAGCCCTTCGTGAGCTGCACGCCGACCGTTTGCGGCCTGTTGGTAATCTTGTTTGTCGGCTGGTCGGCTTCTCCGCCGCCGATGAAGACGTCACCCTGTTCGTCCGCTATGTTCTCGATGAAAAAGGCGATGTCCAGATCCAGAAGGTCATTGCGGAAGCTCGCCCGCGCATTGAAGATCTCGTAGGAATCCTGGAACCGGCGAGCCGGGTCGTTCGGGCTCAGTGCGGTAAAGGATTCGTCATGATAGCTGCCCTCGAAGCGCAGGAAACCGTACCAATCCGGTAATGGCGTCTGGTAGTTGTACTGAGCGACGAATGAAGCCGTCCACTCCGGTATGCGGGGAATCTCGTCGCCCGTCTCGCCGACGGCCTGAAAGTCCTCGGCGACCTGATCTTCGGTCAGTTCCTTCTTGAACAGATAGGTCAGTTGTCCACTGAGATAGAAATTCTCGCCGATCCAGGTGGTCACGTCGAACTCGGTACCCTGGACCTCGGCCGACCCGGCGTTGCCGATGAAGCCGAAGGCGCCGGTCGCATCCTGCCCCGCGACCTGCAGATTCTCCCATTCCATCAGAAAGGCCGCCGCGTTGAATGTCGAACGTCGATCGCCGCCGAACTGGGTCTTGAGCCCGACCTCGTAGTTGACCAGCTCGTCGGCCTGGAACGCTTCGGGAATGAAAATCTGGCCGATGCCGCGATTGTTGGTGCCGCCCAGGCGAAAGCCGTTGGCTCTCAGACCGTAGAAGGTCATGGTGTCAGAGGGTTGCCAGGCGAGTGCCACTTTCCATGGCACTTCACTGTCATCCAGGGTATTGACGCTCGGCGGCGTCGCGCCCGTCGGTGTAGTCGGGTCCGGCGGGTTCGGAGCGAACGCCGCGAACTGGAAGACCGTGGAGCCGACCTCGGTCTGTTGAACGTCGAACCAGCGGACGCCGACGTTGAGATCCAGTGCGTCGGTGATGCTCCAGTTCACTTCACCGAATACCGCGCGCTCCTCGATGTCCTTGCTGTCCGTGCGGGCAAACACGCAGGGGTGGCATCCCGGTACCCCGGCGCCGATGTCGCTCGTCGGCGGAATCGTCACCGGTGTGGGCGGATCGAAGGGCAGGCCGCTGGTATCGATCACCGGCACGAAACTCTGGAAATTGCTCTTGCGCTCGCGCCAGAAAGCGCCGGCCACCCACTGGATGGGGGAGTCCGCCTCGGGCGAGGAGAGGCGGATTTCGAACGCGTTTTGCTCGAGGTCCTGTCGCTGGTCCGTCAACGCGTACAGAAGGTCCGCGCGCAGGCAACCCGGGGGATCGGTCGGCGGATCCGCGCCGGGATCCATGCACGGCGGGTTGCCGATGTTGTCCTGCAGCAGGAACGAGATGACCCACGTGGAATCGAACTTGAACAGAAAGTCGCGCTCGTAACGGGAGGCCGTTGCCGTCAGATTGCCGATCGGCAGACCCGCCTCTGCGGTCAGGCTGTAGATCATCTGCTCGTCGGGTTTCGGCGTCTGTGAGAAGTCGCCGACCTTGAACTTGCCTTCCTCGAAGAACGTGAAGTTCGCGACCGAATCCGCGTTGCCGGCATAGACCGGATCTTCCGGCGTCGGGTCGTAAGCATCGAACGGATGATACCGATGGTCGCCGCCGGTCTGGCGATCCTGCCACCATACCTGGCCGTGCAGCGTGAAATCGTCGTTCGCCTGCCACAACAGGTTCGTGCGCAGGCCGGTGGTCTGCACCCAGTTGAAATCTTCGAGCTGGAGACACGAGAGTTCCGTCCCCGGTTCCCTCGGATCTTCGGCCGGGTCCGTCGCACGGCAACGATTGTTGTCGAGATAACCAGCGTCTTCGCCATCGTAAACCAGGACCCGCGCCGCGACATTCCGGGTTAGCGGCAGATTGGCGACTGCGTAGAAGTTGGTGTTGTTGTCCGCCGAGGGCGTGGTGCGGGACAGCTCGGCGCTTGCATAACCCTCGAACTCGCCGAGGATCGGTTTCTGCGTGATGAAACGCACGGTGCCGCCCTGCGAGTTGGCACCGAACGCCGTGCCTTGCGGACCGCGAAGCACTTCCACGCGTTCCATGTCGTAGAGCTTCAGGTCGGTGGTCTGCGAGCCGCTGTCGGACGTCGAGCTCTGTACGCCGGGCAACGGTACTTCGTCATAATAGACGGCAACCTGCTGCTGGCCTGCCGACTGAATGCCGCGCACCACGTACCGCCGCTCACCCGGCGCGCCGTCGAGGAAGGTCAGGCCTGGCACCTGGCGGGCGAAGTCCTCGAAATCGACCACCATCATGTCTTTCAGGGCCTGGCTGTCGAGCGCACTGATCGCGGCGGGGATGTCCTGCAGCCGCTCCGCGCCCAGTTTTCGGGAGGTGACGATGATTTCCTCGATCGGTTCCTCGGCCGCACCGGTCTGCTGTGCGACAGAGGGGCTGGCAGCCGACAGGAGTGTGAGTGTCAGGGCCAGGTGAGCCGTCAGTGTGACCTTTGCGACCTCTTGGTAAGCCATGCTTCTATCCCCCTTGATTCGTTCGTTGCAGAACGCCAACGGATCGATCCCGGCCGAATCAAGAATATTCTGAATCATATGTTTTTTCAAGCTATAGCAGGCGCCCTGAGTGACAGTTGAAACTATCGGGGACGGCGCTTCTCTGGCACCGTATGAGGCGCGACCCGGCAGCATCGAACGTCCGGCTTTCGGGCAGGCGGCATGCCGGCCGCTGATGCAGGCTTACTCCTCGGCTTCGATGTTCACCTGTATCCGCTGGAGATATTCGGTCAGGTTCTTGATTTCCTTTGCGGAAAAGCCGCTCAGCGCCCGTTCCTGGTGCCGGTCTGCGGTCGGATAGATGCTGTGAAACGCCTTCTCGCCCGCGGGCGTCAGTTTCACGTTGACGAAGCGGGAGTCCCTGCGCGACACGTTGCGCCGCACCAGGCCTTCCTGCTCGAGTTGCGCCACGATGCGACTGACCGACGGTTGCTCCATGACCGTAAGGTCGACGATGCGCCCGAGCGTCAGATCGCCGTAGGCACGGAGAACGGCCAGTACGCGCCATCTGGAGATATTGATGCCCTCCTTGCGCAGCCGGCTGCGTAGTCTCTGGTTGAGCTGATTCGTGATCCGATACAGAAGGTAAGGCACGAAGCTCTGCAACCATTTGTCGCCGCGGCCTGCTATCGGCATCTCTGAGCCTTTATCGAGTCCAAAGTTTTGAGAATATATCCGATCTCATGTATTTTCACCACGACAGGGTCTGCGCGGAAAAGCAGAGCCCGGCAGAATCCAGAGGATCCAGCGACACCGCATGATCAGCAGCCCCGACATCAGGTCGCGGCCCGTCGAGACCGACTGGTCCGCGATACGAAGCCGTTTTCCGGTGCTCGAGCGCAAGACGTATC
>CAZTAE010000051.1:0-12773 GCA_964611535.1 uncultured Woeseiaceae bacterium | reverse complement strand
GGATGTCGGATGCCTCGCCGAAGCCGAGAAAGGAATAGCGCGCCAGCCGCTCGCCCCGCTCCACGCTCTCGAGGAGAAAGCGGGGCCGGAGCGCGGCGAGCTTGAGATACGCCGACACCGGCGTGTCGAGATCGGCTGCTATATCGAACGGCGGCTGCATATGCGCGTCCTTTCATCCCTCCGGCAGGCACGTCACCGGTCGTGGTCGCCTTATTCATGAACCCGCGAAACGGGCAGGAAGCGGAGGCTGATTCGGGGGGAGTCTCTTTCAGGATCGTGCGAAACAGGGATGTTTCGCGCGAAGCCCCCAGGGACGGGTTCACGGCGTTCCTGAAAGAGACTCCCCCCGGATTAGCCTCCGCCTGCGATCATCGCAAAAGGTTCATGAATAAGGCGCCCCTCCTGGGCTCGTAATAAAAAGGCCCATCCCCGCGGCGGCGGAGATGGGCCCGGTGTTTGTGCTTTGCAGCGCTAAACGTCAGCCGTCCGCCGTCTCCTTTTCAGGCAGCCAAAGCCAGTCCCGGTCGTGTCGGCGAATCGCGCTCATGGCGCCGGAGTATCCCCGTAGCCGCTGCCGCGGTCAAGTGCGTCACGGGGCGCCCTGCAGGTCGTACAGCATGGGCAGCACCAGCGAAAAGCCGATCCACATGATCACCGAAAGCGGTATGCCGACCCGCAGGAAATCCGAGAACCGATAGCCGCCGGCGCTCAGGATCAGGAGATTCGTCTGGTAGCCGAAGGGCGTGGCATAGCTCATGTTGGCGCCGAAAAGGACGGCGAGGACGAAAGGCTCCGGATTGGCGCCCAGCTGAGCGGCGATCGCAACCGCGATGGGTGTGCAGATGACGGCCGAGGCGTTGTTCGAGACGACGTTGGTCAGCACCGTGACGATCAGCAGGAAAGCGCTGAGTATCAGGGGCACCGGCAGGTCGGCGGCCACCCCGACGAACCCCACCGCGAGGAACTCCGCCATGCCGGTGCCCACCAGCGCCTTCCCGAGCGCCAGGCTGGTGACGATGATCATGATGACCGGCATGGACAGGGCGCCGACGGCGTCCCGCCAGCGCAGGCAGTCGGTCGCGAGCACCAGCCCGACGCCGATCATGGCGCTGACGGATATGGGCAGGATGCCCGTTGCGGCGGCAAGCACGACGAACGCCATGATCGCGAGCGCCGTGTTGGCGCGTTCCGTGTGCGGCAGGTCGGTCGTGCCGTCGAGGACCAGCATGCTGCCGCTGGCCTTCAGCCGGTCGATCGCCCGTGGCGTCCCCTGGACCAGCAGGACGTCGCCCGCACGCAGGCGGATCTGGTTGATGTCCTCGGTGACTTGCGAGCTCGGCGCGCGGGCGCGGTGGATCGCGAGCGGCGTCAGCCCGTAACTGCTGCTGAAGCGCGTCGCGGCGAGGTTGCGTAGATGCAGAGGCGAGCCGCGGGTGACGACCACTTCCGCCAGCTGCTGCCCCTCCGCCGTCAGCGGCCGCTTCTCGTCCACCGGGTGCTGGCTGTCCGAGACGTTGAAGAGCGTGGCGCCGAGTGTGCTTTCGTAGTGCTTCAGATTCTCGGGCGAGTCCTTGACGAACAGGCGGTCCCCCGGCTGCAGCTCCAGCGACGGCAGCTTGGCGAGGAACAGGGACTCGCCGCGCTGGATCCGGTCGATGCGCAGCCTGCCCTCCGCCTTGGACAGCACGTCGGAGAGCTTCTTACGGTCGGCAAACCCGCCTTTCTTGATGTGCAGTTGCGCACTGAAGATGCGCGGCGAGATGTCCGCCATCGGCGGTACCCGTTCCGGCAACAGCCGCGGCGCGACGAGCCACAGGAAGGCGATGCCCACGCCGCCGACCAGAACGACCGGCAGGGCGAAGTCGAACATGGCGAAATCGATGACCTGGAGATCGCGCGCGATGCCGGCCACCAGCAGGTTGGTGGAGGTGCCGATCGTCGTCGACATGCCGCCGATGATCGTCGCCAGGCCCATCGGCATCATCACCCGCGACACCGGCATCTTCACCCGCAACGAGACACCGACGAGTATCGGCATGAGCAGCACGACGATCGGCGTGTTGTTCATGAAGGCGGAGAGCGCCGCCCCGACCACCAGCGTGAGGACCAGTGCCAGCACCGGCCGCCTCGACCATGCCCGGCCGACCGCCGCCGCCAGGGGCTGCAACGCGCCGGTAGTCTCCAGCGCCTTGGCGACGATCATCAGGGCACTGATGGCGATCAGTGCCTCGTTGCCGAAGCCGGCGAAGAACTGCTGCGGCTCCAGGTTGACGCCTTCCTTCGGGTAGGGAAAGACCTGGAAGCCCGCGACCAGGACGATCAGGATCGCAAGGCTCGAGGTTTCGAGCGGTATGCGATCGCGCGTGAACAGGAACAGCGCCACCGCCGTAAGCAGCAGGACAGCAACTCCGTGTGCGTCGGGGGTGATCGCTTGCAAAGGTTCCTCGCAGTCCTGCGGACCGGTTCTTGTAGAGCCGTCTCGGCCGTCTGCGTGCCGGGCAGGACCCGGCCGCACCGCTCGTTGTGTCAAGGATCACGAACCGTATCTCAGGTCATACACCCGCCGCAACGAGCGAGGCGGCATTGCGCCGTTGCATCACCGCCCAGGCGCGGCGATGGAAGCTCTTGAATTCGCGACGGTTCCTGAAGACATCTGCAGGTGGACAGGCGAAGCCGAACCCGTCCGCGTGGTGCAGCACCGGCAGCAGGTCGGCGAAGCCGGAGTTGCCGCGAGCGGCTGCGGGAAAGAGAGAGTAAGGCGACATGACGAGCATGTTCCGGTGCCGGACCGCGGCGTTGGTCAGCGCACGGCGCCAGCGTGCCTGCCAGTCGCACCGGTGCACGTCGCTCGCGAAGGCGGCGCCGAAGTCGCTGCGCAGCAGGGCGGGCAGCGGCTCGGCCTCGACAGCCCGCGCGCGGGAGCGATGCCAGAGCACGGTGTGCATGCGCGTCACGACGCGATCGATCCACTGGAGTGTGTGCAGATCGCCCGGGTCCGCGCCGCGTTCCGCTACCAGGTCACCGATGCCGCCGACGGATACCGCCAGCCGGCGATTCTGCCAGGCGTCCACCGCGAGCTCGGGCAGCGGCCAGTGCAGGCGCTCGAGCAGCAGATCGGCCTTGTCGACGGCGAGCCGCAGCGCGGCGTCGAGATCCCGGAGCTGCAGTCGGCCGCGCCCATCGCTGAAGCCCGTGATGTCGATCTCGAGGGGCAGCCACGCCGTTTCCGGCGGAACCTGCAGCCCGAGCTCCGGCAGGATGCCGACCGCCGCCTCGTCACCGAGCAGCGGGCAGCGCGTCGTGACGGCGGACGCGTAGGCCGGGACCAGCGGCAGCCCGCGCCGGTGCCAGAGGAAGGACCAGTTGCGTTCCGCCTCCGAGCGCGTGCGCTCGTCCGCGTGGTGACGGAGCTGCAGGCTGTCGAGCAGCACGTAACGCGGCCCGCCGCCGAGCAGCGCCCCGGTTATCAGCGCGAAGGCCGGCAGCGGCAGCACGTGCGAGTGAATCGAGACGCCGAGCGCCCCCGGCGAGAGGCTGCAGGCCCGCAGCCGGTCGCGCAGGAAGCCGCACAGGACTTCCAGTGCGCCGATCGCGCCGTCGCCGGCGCCGAAGCCGGACAGTGTCAGCGTCACCGGCACGCGCTGTCGCAGCAGAAGCGCGAGCCGTCTCAGCAGCTTCTCGCGGGCGGGCTCCGAGCCCAGCACTTCGCCGACCTCCACCCGCAGCGCGGCTCCGCCGGCGGTGTAGCCTTGGGGCGTGCGCAAGAGGCGCGGCTTTATCTTCAGCCGGTGCAGCTCCGCCGCCAGTTCCTCGACGGCGGCCGTGCTGCGAGTGCCGGTTTGCGGCAGCACGCGTCCGGCGTCGCTTTCCCGTACTTCAGCCATTTCGTCCTTCCCTGGACCCAGTGCGGATTCTCGTATGCGACGGGGCGCGCTGCCGCTTGCGAAATTCGGCGTATCCGCCCGTTTTGCGCAGCGCCCGTCAGGGGCACGCAGACGCCGCCTGCTCTGCGTTACACTGCACAACTTCGCCGGCCGGGAGAGGACGAGATGCCATCATTCGACGTGGTCAGCGAGTACGACTCGCAGGAGGCCCGCAATGCCGTCGATCAGGCCAATCGGGAAGTCGATACCCGGTTCGACTTCAAGGGCACCGGCTCGAAATACACTTTCGACGACAGTACCGTCACCCTGACCACGCAGACGGACTTTCAGTTGCAACAGATGCTCGACATATTGCGGCAGAAACTGGCGAAGCGGGGCATCGATATCGGCTGCATGAAAGAAGAGCCGCCGGAGCTGACGTCGAGCGAGGCGCGCCAGAAGATCGTCCTGCGGCAAGGGATAGAGGCGCCGCTGGCCAGGGACCTGGTGAAGCGGCTGAAGACCTCCAAGCTCAAGGTGCAGGCGGCGATCCAGGGCGACAAGGTGCGGGTCAGCGGCAAGAAACGCGACGACCTGCAGGCAGCGATCAAGCTGCTCAAGGAAGCCGACGCGGACCTGCCGCTGCAGTACGAAAACTTCAGGGACTGAACGGAAGCACCGACATGGCGGGAGCGCTGCGCAGGCAGGACATCACGTTCGAGGACAAGGATCGTCCGTTGCGCGACGACGTGCGCACGCTCGGGCGCATGGTCGGCGAGCTCCTGCGGGACCAGGGCGGCGAGGAGCTGTACGAGTTCGTCGAGAACGCGCGGCGGCGCTCGATACGACGACGGGAGGGCAACGAAAAGCCCGGAGAGGAGCTCGCCGAGCTGTTCGGCCACCTCGAGCTGGACTTCACGCTGGAAGTCATCCGCTCGTTCTCGACCTATTTCCAGATGGTCAACACGGCAGAGAAGGTGCATCGCATCCGCCGCCGCCGGGAATACCTGCGCGATACCGGCCAATACCAGCCGGGAGGCATGGAGGAGGCGCTCGTCAACCTGAAGGAGGCCGGGCTGGATCTGGCGGCCGTCCGTGCGCTGCTGGAGAAGCTGCACGTCGAGCCCGTGTTCACCGCGCATCCGACCGAGCCCACGCGACGCACGATCCTCCGCAAGGAACAGAACATCGTGCGCAAGCTCATCGACATGCTCAACCCGACGATGACGCCGCACGAAGCACACGCCAGCCTCGAAACCATCAAGCTCGAGGTAACGACCGGCTGGCAGACGGCGGAGCATCCCTCGGAACAGATGACCGTCGCCGACGAGCTGGAGCACGTGCTGTTCTTCGTCACCGACGTGCTCTACCGCGCCATGCCGCCGTTCTACGAGGAACTGGAGAATGCGCTCGTCCGGGTCTACGGCGACGAGGCGCGCGAGTTCGAACTGCCGGTGATTGTCACGTTCGCCTCCTGGGTCGGTGGCGACATGGACGGCAACCCGAACGTGAACGCCAAGACGATCCGCTCCACGATGGCGCGCCAGCGCTCCCTCGTCCTGGACCTCTACTACCGGGAATGTTCCCGTCTGTCGGCAAAGCTGAGCCAGTCGCTCGACCGCGTCGGCGTCGCCCCCGAGGTTCTGGCGAAGATCGAGGAATACAAGCCCGTTTTCCAGGAGGCCTATCACAGCGTCCCCGCCCGGCATCGCGACATGCCCTACCGCGTCTTCCTGAGGCTGGTCCAGGCGCGGCTGCAGGCGACGTACGACGACGAAGCCTATCCCTACGAGTCCGTCGCCGAGTTCGAAGCGGACATCCGGCTCATCGCCGACAGTCTGCGGCAGAACAACGGCCAGCAGGCGGGTCTCTTCGCCGTGCGGCGGCTGCTCAGGCGCATCACCGCGTTCGGCTTCCACCTGGTCACCCTGGACGTGCGCCAGGACGCGCAGGTGCATCGCGAGGTAATCGGCGAGTGCCTGGGCGACGACCGCTGGTGTGAGCGCAGCGCGGAGTATCGTGCCGAACGCATTACCGAGGCCATCCGGCAGAAGGATCCGCCGCCGGTGGAGCAGAGCACGAAGGTGCGCAAGACGCTTGCGGTGTTCCAGGCGATCTCCTTCTGCCGGCGCAAGTACGGCCAGGCCGCGATCGGGCCGTTCATCGTCAGCATGACGCAGGGCGCGGACGATATCCTTTCGGTCATCCTGCTCTCCGAGTGGAGCGAGCTGCACAACCGCCGCGGCGAGGTGCCGCTCGACATCGCGCCGCTTCTCGAAACGGTGGATGACCTGCGGCGCGGTCCCGAGATACTGACGGCCCTCCTGTCGAACGATCTGTACCGGCAGCACGTCCAGTATCGCGGCGGGCGCCAGATCGTGATGATCGGCTACTCCGACAGCAACAAGGACTCGGGCTTCGCCGCGGCGCGCTGGGCGCTGCACAAGGCCCAGATCGAGCTCGCTCACACCGTCGAGGCGGAAGGTTTCGACCCGCAGCTGTTCCACGGCCGCGGCGGCACCACCAGCCGCGGCGGCGGGCGGACGCACGCGGCGGTGATGGGGTCGCCGCCCGGCACGGTGAGGGGCCGCCTGCGCGTCACCGAGCAGGGCGAGATCATCAACGAGAAGTACGGCCTGCGGGGGATCGCTCTCAGGACGCTGGAGCAGGCCGCGTCCGCGGTCGCGCTGGCGACCGGCCTGCCGCAGGACGTGCAGGAGCCGCGGGAGTGGCACGCGATGATGCAGGTGATCGCGGAAGCGAGCCGCGAGAGTTATCGCCGGCTCGTCTACGACACGCCGCGCTTCTACGATTACTTCAGGCTGGCCACGCCGATCGACCTGATCGAGCGCATGCGGATCGGCTCGCGCCCCGCCTCGCGGCGGTCGGGGCAGGGCGTCGAGAATCTCCGCGCCATTCCCTGGGTGTTCGCCTGGACCCAGAGCCGGTACATATTGCCCGGCTGGTACGGCCTCGGCAGCGGCCTCAAGGCGGTGGAGGAGCAGTTCGACTCCGCGGCGCTGCGCGAGATGTTCGCCAGCTGGTACTTCATGCGCAGCATGCTGGCCGACACGGAGACGGTGCTCGCGAAAGCGGACCTCGGCATCGCCAGGATCTACTCGGAGCTCGCCGGGGGGCTGCACGACGAATTCTTCCCCGTCATCGAGGAGGAGTACGACCTGACGCGCGACCTCGTGCTGCGCTATTCCGATCACGACACGCTGCTGGAAAGGGACCTGACGCTGCAGCGAGCCATCATGCTGCGAAACCCCTACGTCGACCCGATGAGCCTCATGCAGGTGTCGCTGCTCAAGCGCTGGCGGAGCTCGAGTTACGAGGACGGCACGCTGTTCGAGGCCTTGCTCGCGAGCGTCAACGGCATCGCCCAGGGCCTGCAGAACACCGGCTGAGCGGCCTCCACACAGCGCTCATGACGAACGCCGTCTTCCTCGATTTCGCGACCCTGGGCACGGGACCCGACCCGGCTCCGCTGCGCGCGGTGCTGCCGGACATCGAGCTTCATGCGGCGACGCCTCCGGAGCTCGTTCGCACAAGGATCGCCGAAGCCGAATTCGTGCTGGCGAACAAGGCACGGCTGGACGAGGCGGCAATCGCCGGGGCGAGCGCCCTGCGCTACATCGGGCTCACCGCGACCGGCACGGACAATGTCGACCTGGCGGCGGCGCGACGGGCGGGCATCGCGGTCAGCAACATCCGCGCGTACTGCACGCGCTCCGTGGTGGAGCACGTCTTCGCCGTGCTCCTCGGCCTGGCGCACGGCATCGGTTCGTATCACGGGGCGGTCCGCGCGGGCAAGTGGCAGAAGTCGCCGGATTTCTGCCTGCTCGATTTTCCGATCCGGGAGCTCTCGGCGATGACCATCGGCATCGTCGGCTACGGCGAGCTCGGCCGCGCCGTGGCGGAGACCGCCGGTCACTTCGGCATGACCGTCCTCGTCGCCGCGCGCCGCGGCGGCCCCGTCGGCGAGGGACGGGTCGCCTTCGAGGAAGTGCTGGAACGTGCCGACGTGATCTCCCTGCACTGCCCGCTGACCGCCGAGACCCGCAACCTGTTCGGGTCCGCCGAGCTCGAGCAAATGAAGCCGGATGCCATCCTCGTCAACACCGCGCGCGGCGGACTCGTGGATTCGGAGGCGCTGGCGCACGCGCTGCGGGAGAAGTCGATCGGGGGGGCGGCCATCGACGTGCTGCCGCAGGAGCCGCCGGTCGACGGCAATCCGCTGCTCGAGTACGGAGGCGACAACCTCATCCTGACGCCGCACATCGCGTGGGCGACTCTGGAGGCGCGCCAGAACGCGCTCCGGGAGCTCGCGGAGAACGTTCGGGCGTTTCTCGAGGGCAGGGACAGGAACCGCGTCGCCTGAACCGGGCGCTTTCCGGACATAGAGCATCGCAAGCTCGAGGCAGCGCCCCGTCCGGACTACAACAGCATCGACTCGTTCACTCCATCGTGACGACGACCTTCGCGCGGGCGTGCCCGGTTCCCAGGTAATCGACCGCCGTCCTGACTTCCGTCAGTGGGTACTGCCGGTCGATCACCGGTGTCACCTTACCGGTTCGCACGAGCTCGCCAATGGTCTCGACGTCATCGCGGTTCATGTTGGAGATGAAGAAGATCATCTCCTGACTGACGAACGGCGACAGCATCATGATCTGGATTGGACGGGAGAGCGGTCCTATCCAGGGATTGTCCTTCGGTCCGCTGATGAGGACGAGAACGCCGTCCGGCTCGAGCACTCGCCGCGTAGCGAACGGCGAGTGATTCCCGACGTTGTCCATAATCAGGTCGTAACGCTCGGTCATCTCGGTAAAGTCCTGCTTCGTGTAATCGATGACGTGGTCGGCGCCAAGCGAGCGGACGAGCTCTATATTTCTCGTGCTGCAAACGCCCGTCACCTCCGCGCCGAAGGCTTTCGCGATCTGCACGGCGAACGTGCCGACGCCGCCGGACGCCCCGTTGATCAGCACCTTCTCTCCGGGCTGGATTCGTCCTTTGTCACGCAGACCCTGCAATGCCGTCAGCGCAGCGACTGGAATCGCAGCCGCTTGCTCGAAGCTGATGTTCGCCGGCTTGAGCGCGAGCGCACGATCTGCCTTGGCGGTGAGATACTCCGCCATGGCGCCCGACCTGACGCCGAAGACTTCGTCGCCCGGCTTGAACCGCGTGACGTTCTCGCCGACGGCCACCACCTCGCCGGCATAGTCCCTGCCGAAGCGCGTGAAGGTCGGCGCGCCGAGCCCATCCGGCGCACGCAGGAAATACGGTGTGCCGGTCATTCCGTGCCAGTCGACCGGATTGATCGCGACAGCACGAACTTTCACGAGAACTTCGTCCTCCGTGGGTGCCGGTTTCGCGACCTCGGCGACCTCGAGAACTGTCGAAGCGCCGTAACAATGATGAACGACGGCCTTCATCCGCTCCGCGCCCCCGGGAAGCGGTTCGGGGGCGCCGCACGGCGAATTGTAGCTCAGGGCAAACGCGCCCGCGGCCGCAGCGACGGCCACGAGCGCGAGGACGACGGCCGGGATTCGATAACGTCGAGCGATCATCGCAGCTCCTCCCAAAGGCTGGGGCTGCGACTATGCCCCCGGACCCGCCGCAGGTCCGAGGTCTTTGCGACGACCGGGGATATCCGGCCACCGAATGACGATTATGGCGGACGGACTGCGTTCCGCCTCGTTTCGGGCTACCGGATCGCGCGCCGGCAAGCCGGATATTCGTTTATATTGGCGCGATGGCGGTGACGGCTGTTTCGGTCAAACCACGCGGTGTCGCTCTGCTGCTCGGCCGGCGGCGCGTGCTGCTCGTGCTCGGCGTATCAGTCCTGTTCGGCACGCTGAACAGCCTGCCTGACACCGCCCCTCCGGGCCATGTGACCATCGGTCACGCCGTCGTCGCAGGGATCGTCACGATGCTGGCCTTCGGAATCCTCGAGCAACGCCCTGCCCGGCCGCCGTCCTGGCTGCCGCGCTGGATTCTGCAACTCGTCGGCGTGGTTGTCGCCGTGCCGGTCGGAGTTCTGCTCGCGCACTCGATATCGATGGCGATTGACATCGATCTCGCGCACGAGCGGGCACAGATGAGGGGGCTGATCGTCCTGCTCATCGAAGGCCTGCTGTTTGGTCCGTGGATCGCGCTCGGCGCAATGGTGCGGCAACGAGATGTTCTCGCTCGCGATCAGGCGCTCGGTTTCGAGCTCGAGCGCAGCCGTCTCGAGCGTAACGCGCTCAACGCGCGGTTGCGGCTGTTGCAGGCACAGGTCGAGCCGCACTTCCTGTTCAATACGCTCGCGAACGTGCAATCGCTCGTCGACGCGGGCTCTCCCCAGGCCTCGAAAGTCCTCGCGAGCCTTGTCGCCTACCTGCGCGCCGCCGTGCCCCGGATGCACGAGCCGGCGACGACGCTCGGCCAGGAGCTCGAGCTGGTGCGCGCTTATCTCGAGCTGATGCGAATGCGGATGCCTGATCGGCTCGATTTCGCGCTGGAGGTCGATCCGGCCGCGAACGCGCTGCTATGCCCGCCGATGACGCTCATGACGCTCGTCGAGAACGCCGTTCGCCACGGCATCGATCCGAGAGAAGAAGGCGGACGCATCGACGTCGACGTCCGCTTGCGCGACGGCCGCTGCCGGGTGCGCGTGACCGATACCGGCCTGGGACTCGCAACGGCCGGCGACGGCCCGGGCACGGGCCTCTCGACGCTGCGTGAGCGGCTGCGACTTGCGTTCGGCGGCGAAGCACGGCTCCGTCTTACCGGGATCGAGCCGCACGGCGTCTGCGCCGAGCTCGACTTGCCGGCGCGGCGGGAGTCGCAGTGACGGTGGATCGGCCCACGGCTCTGATCGCAGACGATGAGCCGTTGCTTCGCGACGCGCTCGAACGTCTGCTCGCGCAGGCATGGCCGGAGCTCGAGATCGTCGCCCGGGCGCGCAACGGCCGGGAGGCGATCGAGCTCTTCGAATCGCACAGCCCCGAGGTCTGCTTCCTCGACGTGCAGATGCCGGGCAAGACCGGCGTCGAGGCCGCGAGCCACATCGGGCGGCGCGCCCACGTCGTGTTCGTCACGGCTTACGATCAGTATGCCGTTCAAGCGTTTGCGCAGGGCGTGCTCGATTATCTGGTGAAGCCGGTGGAACCCATGCGGCTCGCCGAGACAGTAATACGCTTGCAGGAACGACTACGCGCGGCACAGCCGGCGCTCAACTCGGAGGCGCTACTCGAACGACTCGCGGCGAGCTTGCGGAAAAGCACCGCACCGGAGTCGCTGCGCTGGCTGCGGGCATCGATAGGTAAGTCGGTGCACCTGATTCCGGTCGAATCGATCGATTTCCTTCGTTCCGATCAGAAGTACACGCTGGTCGCGTGGCGCGACGATGCGGGCGGGCAGCGCAAAGCTGTGATTCGGATGCCGCTCAAGGAGATCAGCTCACGGCTGGACCCATCACAGTTCGCGCAGGTCCATCGTTCGGTCGTCGTAAACCTGAGCTCCATCGATCACGTCACCCGCGGCGCGAACGAAACAGCGGACATTCACCTCAAGGATTGCGACGAGGTGCTGCCCGTGAGCCGCAACTATCTGCACCTGTTCCAGCAAATGTAAGGCATCATCCGGCTCGCGATTCCAGCTCCAGCAACCACCGGGGGATCAGTGGTTCATTCATCGATCGACTCCTGCCGAACTGGACCGCCTCTGCCGCCAACCCGCGGCTCCGCGTCAACGAAGCGTCCGTCGCTGCAAAGCGACGAGCGCCTCGTCGTCCTGTTGCCTGGCCCGCAGCACCAGCACGATGCCGCCCAGGATGGCCACGGCCGCGAGGACGAACCGTAGCGTGACCGGCTCGCCGAGGAACAGGATGCCGCCGACGGCTGCGATCACCGGCACGCTCGTCTGCACGGTTGCGCCATGGGTAGCCTTCAGCGAGGGCAGGGCGCCGTACCACAGTGCGTAGCCGATGCCCGAGGCGAGCGCGCCCGACAACACCGCGTACAGCACACCGGCGTCGTCGAGCACCGCGTCGTTGATCAGGACAACGCTGAGCGCGACGGTGACCGGCACGGTGCGCAGGAAGTTGCCCGCGGTGACCTGCAGCGGATCGCCCGCGCCGCGCCCGCGCAGCGTATAGATGCCCCAGGCGACGCCGGCGCCCAGCATGAGCACGGCGCCGCCGAGAGGCGGTGCCGAAATCCCCGGAAGCAACAGGCCCACCAGCCCGGCGAAGGCGAGCAGGAGGCCGACGGCCTGCACAGTCGACAAGCGCTCCCCGGACCAGAAGCCGTAGCCGATCATCGTGGCCTGCACGGCGCCGAAGAGCAGCAGCGCGCCGGTTGCAGCCGGCAAGCTCAGGTAGGCGAACGAAAAGCCGGCCGCATAGGCGAAAAGCGCCAGGGCCGACGGCCAGTTCCCCTCGCCGACGGGCGATCCCCGGCGCAGCCGCGCCAGCAGCCACAGCACCGCCGCGCCCGAGATCAGGCGCACTGTCGTGAAGCTCGCGGCGTCCATGGCCGTCGTCTCCAGCGCGGCGCGACAGAGCAGGGAATTGCCGGCGAACGCGAGCATCGCCAGGGCCGTCAGCAGGAAAACCCGCGATGCCGCCATCAGGCCTGCTCCCGCCAGCTGCGGCGGCAGCGCTCGTCTGCCCGAGCGGGCTGCCGGCCGGGCAGCACGATCATGCGCCGACGATCTGGCGCGCCCACTGTACGACCAGCCGCACCCTGGGAGCGGCAAGGTCGTAGGCCTCGTCGAACCTGACCCAGCGGGCCTCATGATGCTCGGCCCTTCCGAGGTGCGGTGCAATGCCCATGACGATCCTCTCCTCCCGCGTGCTGGCGAGATAATAGCGCGCCGTCTTGCCGCGATTGTACGGGCCGGTTTCCATGCAGGTCTCGCCCC